>JBCDIO010000071.1:0-9622 GCA_038748815.1 Bacteroidota bacterium | reverse complement strand
TAAACCTTCGATGATGGGTAGCCTTGTCATGTTTTGCTATAATGGCCTCGATCACTGCTCTTTTGTGGCTCAATTCCTTTGGGCTAGGCGTGCCTTCAATTTTAAAATAATCGATATGGAACCGTAGAACATTTTTGTCTTCTATGGCATTGGTGATGGTGTAAGAATGAAGTTCTTTTTCAAAAACGTCCTTCGTCGTTCTGTACGAAGCCTGGTCTCCTTCAATGGTTTTGTAGCTCGCATTTTCTTCGAAGATGGGTGTTCCTGTAAAACCGAACAATTGAGCATTCGGGAAAAAAGACTTTATCGCTTTATGATTCTCTCCAAACTGAGAACGATGGCACTCGTCGAAAATGAATACAATCCGTTTAGTACTCAGAGGCTGCAACCGTTCTTTGTAGTTTTTCTTGTACGATCCATCTAAAGCCAAGCCCAGTTTCTGGATGGTCGTTACGATCACCTTGTCGGCATAATCGGTGGAAAGCATTCTCCTTACCAAGGTTTCAGTATTGGTGTTTTCCTCTACACTACCCTCTTGAAATTTATTAAACTCTTCACGGGTTTGCCGATCGAGGTCTTTTCTGTCCACCACAAAGAGGCACTTCTCAATATTAGGGTTATCCTTTAGCAGCGTCGAAGCCTTAAAAGAGGTCAGTGTTTTTCCACTTCCGGTGGTGTGCCAGATGTAGCCATTACCCCGATTTTGTTCAATACAATCTACAATCGCTTTTACCGCATAGATTTGGTACGGACGCATGATCATAATCTTTTGCTCCGACTCAACGAGTACCATATATCGACTAATCATTTGCCCTAATGCACATTTGGACAGAAACTTTTCGGTAAAATCGGCTAGATGGTTGATCTTCTTATTGTCCTCCGTGGCCAACTGATAAACGGGTAGGAACTGTTCGTCTGCGTTAAATTGAAAGTGTTGATTATTATTATTCGCAAAGTAGTAAGTAGTAGATCGGTTGCTTACAATAAACAGCTGCATAAAGCAAAGGAGTGAATTGGTATACCCATTCCCCGGATCATTTTTATAATCCACAATTTGATGCATGGCTTTCCGCTCGCTTACTTGTAGTGTCTTTAATTCGACTTGTACCACGGGCAAGCCATTGATTAGTAAGATTACATCATAGCGGTGATGGCTATTATTCGTATTGATGCGCAACTGATTAATGACCTCGAAGTCATTCTTACACCAATCTTTTATGTTTACCAAAGTGTACTGCAGGGGTGTGCCATCTTCTCGTTGAAAGGTATTTCTAGCCCTTAAAAATTTTGCCGTTCTAAAAACATCGGAGCTTATTATTTCTTCCCGCAGGCGCTCGAATTCTGAATCGGTTAGCTTTACCCGGTTGAGCACTTCAAACTTTTCATTAAAATTCTTCTCCAAGGCATTCCGATATCGAATATCCTTTCGATAGGTATATTTTAAATCTTGTAGCAAGCCTACAAAACCGTATTCAATATCACTTTCTTTAACTCCGTCCATATTTATTGGCTTTGGGTAGCGTTTCAATGGGTAATCTGACAAATTTCTTCTCCAAAAAACGGATTCTTCTTAATCTAGACTTAACTCTCCAAAATGGGTCCTTCAGCTCCTTTGCTCTGGTTATAAAAGACTTAAGAATCTTACCCTTTTGGTGTTATTATAGAAAAACTCCAATATAATAATTTGGGATTGATAAAGAGTGAGGTTTGAGCTGCCGATACAAGAGTCAATATCCCAAAGTCAGAAGCCTTACCTTTGCGTTATTCTCGTATTCATAATAAAAAAGAAACCTACACCCCATGAAACCACTCAAGCAACTCACCACCATCCATACCCTTGACGTGATAGATCTTGATTCATTTAAAGACTATAACTACCAAGCTAAGCTCACCGAAGAACTAGATGCGCTAGACCAGGACTTCGATCAAGCGATCATCAATAAGATCGTCCTCTGGAAGGTAAATCGGTACGCGCACTTAACCGAGGATGCCTTAGAACTCCTTAACCAAATTCGCCCATCGGGTGCCGTTGCAGAAAAACGAACCAAAGCCGTCTTAAAAAACCTACTTGACATTACTGGCATCCGCCTACCTATGGCCTCCACCATTCTACGGTTCCGAAACCCTCATCACTTTCAAATTCTAGATCAACGAGTGTACCGATTCCTGTATGGAAAACCATACCACAACACGACCGTCGTCGACGATCAAATTAATGGCTATCTAAGCTATTTGGAACAATTAAAAGTGGTATGCCATAAAAAGAATATCCCTTTTCACCAAGCTGACCGTATCCTCTATATGATGGACATAAAGTACAACAAAGAGTATAAGATCAAGTACTAGTCTTCTGAAGAGCACCCCCTTGGCAAACTTTAACTTCCATCTAACCCTCATTATTCCTTCGTACCTTTACCCCACGCATTTACCAAACCCAATACCATGAAGTCTCCCCTCTCCTTGCTCCTCTTTCTAGCCACCATCCAGGTATCTCTGGCCCAAACCTCCATGGAAAGCCTCCTCTGGATCGAAACCGAAGCCGGTATGGTGACTACCGTCAAAGGAGATCTCTCCGATGGGATCATCCTCAACGATCTGTCCTGGGCCTGGAATAGCTCCAATGCCTGCTTCCCAGCTACCCAGTCGCAGAAGTTTACCGGCAAACATGTGCTCTACGCTACCGATCTGCCGAGCTACTCGGAAATGGAAGTGACGGTCATCCCGGATAATAAAAAAGATAATTTCTCGGTCTACGCCTACGAAGTCGGACAAGTATCCGAAGGTAATCTGGTACCCAATCTCCCCAGCTGCGTACGCTGCGAAGTAGACCATAAATGGGATCGCAACTATGCCGGTAAAACTCAAGACCATACGCGTACGGCTAAGAATCTGCTGGCGATCCGGAATCCCTACCAGGTGGTGATTGGCGTCGTGGGTGCCAATGGCTTAGCCGAAGGGGGCTATACGCTGGAGATTACATTGACCAAGCGCTAAACGAAACACTCCTTTTCGGACCGTGTAGCACGCAACCGCCTGAGGCCATATGGCCTCAGGCGGTTCTGGTTTACCCCTCCCCTATTTACCCTCTTCTGCCTCATTTAACAATTTTTTCAATACGTCCCACGTTCCTCTTTCAGCCCGACCCCTAGCAATAGCCGATTTGCGTGGAAACCACCCGACATACTCCAGATTAGATGTGGTAGATCCTGCGACATTCGCTACCTTCCGTACACAGAGAAAATCACCAAGGACCAAACGCTTTACCGTTTGGCCAGCAAGCGCTACACAAAATGAACAGGTTATTCACCCTTACCCTGCTCGGAATCCTGGTATTTGGCCCAGCCCAGGCCAGCAACCCGGATTCTTTACTCCTCGTCTACCAAAATGCGAGTCTGCCCGATACACAGCGTCTCGACGCCGGAGACCACTATTATTGGTACATGGTCAACGAACGCTGGCTGCCGGATACCCTCCTCGCTTTTGCGGAGGCCCAACTCGACCTGGCCTGGCAAAGCCAAGATTCCTCCTGGATCAATTACTACCTCTACCAATCGGCCTACCAACACTACGCGAATGGCCTCTACCGTCGAGCTACGGTCTTGAACGAACTGGCCATCGGGATGTACGAAGCCCGGGGCGTTCGCAAACAGATCCCCAACGTCCGTAACAACCTCGCCCTGGCCTACCTACAAATGGGTCAATACGATCGGGCCTACCGGGAATATGCGGCCTCGCGCAAGCTGTACCTGGAGTTTGCTGATACCGTCATGGCGACCCGTACCCTGAGTCAAATGGCCAATATCCGCGACGAACAAGGGCACTGGATGGAAGCCCTGGACCTCTACTACGAAGCGCTCAAAACCTTCGAAAAAGTGGGTGATCAGTACGGTCAATCGGTGGTTCTTATCAATCTGGCGGCCATCTACCAGCAAATGGGCGATATGGAGCGGACCCAAACCTACCTGGAGCAGTCCCTGCCCATTAAGGAAGAAGTTGGAGACTCCGTTGGCATCGGCATCATTCTGTCCTCGTTGGGTGATATCGAACGGGAAAATGGAAACTACACCGAAGCTCTACGCATCCAGCAGCAAGCCCTGTCCATCTACGAATCGCGCGGACAGGTAGAAGAACGCTCCCTCGCTCTACGCAGCTTGGGCGATATTGCGCTCGATCAAGAACAGGCCCGCAAAGCTTTAAACTACTACCAACAAGCTATCGATATTCAGCAGGAGATCGAAGTCTATCCGCAGCTGACCATTAGCTACAACAAACTCGGAGACGCTTACTTGGCCCTCGGTAATCCCCGCAAATCGCTGCACGAATGCCGCCGCGGCTACGAATTGGCCGCCGAGATCGGTCAGCCTAGCTCCCGCCGCGATAATTGTGAATGCCTATCCCAAGCCTATTCAGCGATGGGTTTTCCGGGCCCCGCATTGGAGTATCTGCAAGAGTTCGTCTCCATCCGCGACTCTCTAGTCAATATTGAGAATGCCCGCTCGGCTACCCGCAAAGACCTGGAGTATAATTTCGAACGCGAACAACTGGCCGACAGCCTAGCCTACGCTAAATCCTCCGAACTTCGGGAAGTGCAGTACCGTGCCCAATTGGCCTTGGAAGAAGATCGCCGCATTATTCTCCTACTAGGGCTTTCGGTGGTGATCATTTTCGCCGGATTTATGTATAACCGTTTCCAGGTGACGCGCCGTCAACGCGATATTATCTCCAGCGAACGAGAACGCTCCGAAAATCTGCTCCTTAATATTCTGCCTAAACAGACCGCCGAAGAATTGAAGATGAACGGTAAGTCTCCAGCCCGGAAATTCGAGGAAGTATCGGTTTTATTTACGGACTTCAAAGGCTTCACCAAAATGGCGGAAACCCTTACTCCAGAACAACTCGTTGCCGAGATCGATTACTGCTACCAAGCCTTCGACCGCATCACCGAACGGTACGGAGTGGAGAAAATCAAAACCATTGGCGATGCCTACATGTGTGCCAGTGGTCTACCGCAACTGGACGCCAACCACGCTCAGAAACTCGTAAAGGTGGGGCTAGAAATCCGCAACTTCATGCTACGCTACCAAGCGGAACGCACTGCCGCGGATCGTCTTTCTTTCCAAATCCGCATTGGCATCCACAGCGGCCCAGTAGTTGCGGGTATTGTGGGCTCCAAGAAATTCGCCTACGATATCTGGGGCGACACCGTCAATATCGCCGCCCGGATCGAGGATAGCGGTCTAACGGGTACCCTCAACATCTCCGCCGATACTTACGACTTGGTCAAGGAGCAGTTCTACTGCGTTAGCCGTGGTCAGGTGGAAGCTAAAAATAAAGGTATGATCGAAATGTATCTGGTGGAAGGTGCCAAAGAAGCCCTAGCTAGCACCGCCCCACTAGAATCGATTGAAGACAATTAATAGATAAGGAATACTAAAGTCATTTTGGGGACCACACTATACCCGAGGCAAAGTGCCTCAGTTACAAAATCGCTACACAATTTTTTAAAACCAAAACTCCCCTTAGAAATGGCAAAAAGTTTCATTCAAATCGGAGACCATGGATTCTGGGCTCAAGATCGCTTTATTGAAGCCATGCAATTATGTTTAATCCACGAAATCGAACAGCAACACCTCGATTCCACGTCCTGGGTCATGGATTATAAAGAAGCCTTGGCACTGGAATCGGTGCCCATCATGGTCGGTGCAAGATCCATGCGTTTAGAGGCCTTTTTAACCACGCCAGAACGCAACGCGCTCATTCTGTCATTAATCGATGCTATCGTCGAAAAAATAGAGATCGATGCGCATTACTTTACGGCGGAGAATCTGTATGCTTTCCGTAGACGAGCCCTCGAAATTCTGGCCGCCAGTAAAACAATTCAATTTGCTAACGAGCAGGAGTTCCTGGCGGTCCTCAACAGATCCCGTTGGCAAGAATCTCCCGGTATATCCGCGGTAAAAGGTCGATATCAGCAGGCCTTTACCTTACTTCGCCGACTGGTCAATCAAGAACTGCAAACGGAGGTATCTTCTCCTATCAATTATTGGGGTTTTTAATTGAAATGGATGACCGCATGAGCCGATGAGGCTACATCAAGTGGTAAGAATACCCGGAGGCATTACGCCTTTGATATTGCTCATTTGACGGCAAAAGCGGCATTCTGACCAAATAGTCACCGATAAAGACCAACCAATCTTCCCGGTCCACGTTTGCGAAGCATATTTATCAAAAATCCCTAAAAGGAAAAGTATGAAGCTTCGTTTACTTGGCAGCGTGGTGCTCTTGCTGAGTGCCCTCCACATAGCCCAAGCTCAGGAGATACGTCCCTGTGCTACTCCCTCTGGAAAGGTAGATTGGTTGGTTCAGTATCAGCAAAATCCTCCACAGATTTTCGTCAACGAAGATACTCTATGGATACCCCTCACTATTCATTTGGTGGGCGAAAACGATGGTAGCGGTTACTTCGATACAGCCCTGCTTTATCAACAAGTCTGTGCCCTAAACGTAGACTTTGCGGAGTCCGGCTTACAATTCTATGTTAAGGGGGAGCTACGCTATATCCCGAACTCCATGTACAACAACCACAATTTCAACCAAGGCATCCAAATGATGGGGGAGAATTTTGTGGAACGTACGATCAACGCCTACGTTTGCGATAGTCCCGGTGGTGCCTGCGGATACAGTGTCTACGATCTCGGCATCGCTCTGAACGAGGATTGTATGCAGAATGGCAATCATACCTTCGCCCACGAGGTCGGGCACTACCTATCCTTACCCCATATTTTCGATGGCTGGGAAGGCACCACTTACGATGAAGAAGAACCCACCCCACCCTTTCTGGGCAATGGCGCGGAAGTAGAATTGGTCGATGGTAGCAATTGCGGATCGGCGGGTGATGGGTTCTGCGACACCCCGATTGACTACCTAAGCTACCGCTGGGGTTGCCAATCGAATAATTTCAGCAATCAGGTACAGAAAGATCCTACGGGCGTGGAGTTTGAATCCGATGGAAGCTACATCATGTCCTATACCCTCGATAATTGCCGCAGCATCTTTTCCCCCGAACAGATGGATGCGATGGTTGCCAATGTGCTTACGGAGAAGTTTGACTTCTTGGATCAGGATATTATTCCCGGGCCCGTAGATATAGATAACCTGACCCCTATTTTTCCAAGCGAAGGTGCATTTGTAGCGGAGATCAGTTCCATTACGGCAGAATGGGACCCCGTGCCAAACGCCTCGCAATACGAAGTTCAATTCTCGCCGCTCTCCAGCTTTTCGGTGGTTTTGTTTAGCGAAATCGTAGATGATCCGTTCGTGAATTATCCGGAGGTACTCCCCAATGCCACCCTATACTGGCGGGTCCGCCCTTACAATGATTTTACCGTTTGTGAAGCATGGTCTTCGACGTTTTCCTTTCAAACGGGCGACTTAACCTCAACGAATACCGTTTCCTTACTGCAGAATTTGATAGTAAGCCCCGTACCAGCCAGCGTTGGCGAAACCATTTTCGTATCGATCAATCTTGCTCAGGCTAGCGATATACAACTAGAGCTTACCGACCTAAACGGACGAATCATCCCGCAGAAACAACAAGCTGGGCAAACAGGTTTGCACAAATTCACCTGGTCTACGGAGGAGCTCCAAGCGGGCGTGTACCTGCTACAGATTTGTACTGCTGGACAACGCGCCACCCGAAAGGTAGTTATTACGGACTAACGACCAATGGATTAGACCTACTGGAGTAAAATCAATCCGACACCAGAACATTCTTGCTCATTTTGCGCTAAAAGCCGCATTCTGACCGAATTGTCGCATCTTGCCACAAACTATAAAACGCCTCCTGTGTTAAGGAGGCGTTTCGTATTATTGCAAACCAACAATGGCCTAAAGTATTACTATTTACTATGAAAATTAAACTTGTACTCACGTTCACGCTGTTCTTTAGCAGCCTTCTCTTGCTGTCTGCACAGCATAATCACAATCACATTAAACCTTGCGCCACCCCTGAGGGTAAAGTGGATTGGTTGGTGCAATACCAACAGAATCCAACCTCCGCGCGCAGCAATGGAGATACCCTATGGATTCCGCTAACCATCCATTTGGTGGGTGAAGACGATGGCACGGGCTACTTTGATGAAGCACTAGTATACCAGCAAGTATGTGCCCTGAATGTAGATTTCGGACCTTCTAATTTACAGTTCTACATCAAAGGGGACTTCAACTACATTCCAAACTCGGTGTACAACAATCATAGCTTTAACGAAGGTTTTGACATGATGGAGCAGTATAACGTGGAGAGCACCTTGAACTCCTACATTTGCGATAGCCCCGCCGGAGCTTGTGGATACTCTGCTTATGGTTTGGCAATTGCCTTAAACGAATCTTGTATCCAAATCGGTGATCACACCTTTGCGCACGAAGTAGGACACTTCTTATCGCTTCCTCACATCTTTAGTGGTTGGGAAGGTACCGATTATGAAGAAGGCGAACCCACGCCGTTCTTCTTAAATAATGGAGCCGAGGTAGAATTGGTCGACGGTAGCAACTGCGCCAGTGCTGGTGACGGTTTCTGCGATACCCCCATTGATTACCTAAGCTACCGCTGGGGTTGCCAACCGAATAACTTTTCTAACCAGGTGCAGGTAGATCCGACCGGTGTAGAATTCCAATCGGATGGCACCTACTTCATGTCTTACGCTTTTGACAACTGTATGAACCAGTTCTCGCCCTTGCAAATGGATGCTATGTACCAAAATGTATTGGACGAAAAAGAAGACTACCTGAATCAGGATGTCGTTCCGGGTCCGGTTTCTGCCAGTACACTAACGCCCATTTATCCGGCGGAAGGAGAGTTTGTAGCCGAGGTAAGCACCATTACGGTAGAATGGGAGCCGGTGACTAATGCCACCATGTACGAGGTGGAGTTCTCTCCAATCACCAGTTTCTCCGTCATTGTCTACAGTGAAGTAGTCAGCGAGCCCATGGTTACCTACCCGCAGGCCCTGCAAAACGCTACCGTTTATTGGCGGGTACGCCCCTTCAACGATTTCACGGTTTGTGAAGAATGGTCCGATAAGTACTCTTTCGAGACCGGAGATCTTACCAACACGAATTCCGTAGAAGCCGTACGCGACTTAGCCATACGCCCGGTACCAGCTATAGCCGGCCAAGCCATTCAGGTGGACCTAAGTCTACCACAAGCCGCCGAGACGACTTTGATTTTGACCGACCTTTATGGCCGCACCGTGCAGCAAGAGCGTTTCAACTGGGCCGCTGGGCAGCAGCAGGCTACCCTAGCTACTGCTAATCTAAGTGCGGGTGTTTACCTGCTACAGATCCAAGCCAATGGGCAATCGACCACGCGAAAAGTGGTGATTAGTCAGTAAGAAACTTTTCTAGATAAAAAGCCCCCGCCAAGTACTTGACGGGGGCTTTTTTAATCAGACAATATCACCCCCTATTATGGTTCCGGCAAGATCCTGGCTTCTTTCCTTCGACCCGCCCGGGCGGGTCGCATCTTTTTCTGGCACGTCCTACATGCTTCACACATACTATATCCTTTGACCCGCCCGGGCGGGTCGCATCCCTTTCTGACGCGTCCTACATGCGTCACACATAC
>JBCDIO010000070.1:0-9721 GCA_038748815.1 Bacteroidota bacterium | reverse complement strand
TCGATATCAACATCGAAGTCTAAGCCATCCATACTCAGAAGGCCGGCGAACACCGTCAGCCAGTAGAGTAAAACCAGACACAAAAGCACGGAGTAGAAGGCATTTTCCGGTGAAAATGCCAGTTGTAGGAACTCTTGCATAGAGGGCACGTTTTGCTTTTCAATAGATCATCGCGGCGGTCGTAATATTCTTACCCCGCGGCTTTCCACAAGAGTGCCTTTTTTATCGATAAACTTCCAGTTTCATCGGCGAGTCAGGATAAAATTTCGATAAATGTTATAGAAATGTTATGCTAACGAATTAAATTCTCCTTTTTGAACAATCACTGGACTTATCTTTCCCTTAGTTGCCTACATCAAAATGGTTCACTATTGGTTTAATAAGCGAATTGCTTCTTGGTAAGTACTAGCTTCAGCGACTGGAATCTTAGATTCTGCTAAATAGACCTTCATGTATTGCAGAGCCCCTCCCGATAGTTTACGGGGGGTTCGAGCTGTAATTACTCGACTGAAATGCTGCTGCATAGCTGGATTGATGGCATTCTTGTCGAGGCCGCTCGCCAAATTATACGCTTGTACGATTTTTTCTACGTCTTTATAACTAAGACCATAGCTTGCAAACATTTCATACATAAAGATATCGAGTGGATAGCTGTTACGTGCTTTTTGGATAGGCTGGAGAGATGCCCGTAGGAAAAAATTCTTCACTTTCCAGGTAAGCGTTTCGTCGTCGGGTAGGTACTGATCCCACTGCTGAAACAGAGTCTTTAACATATCCTCAGTACCGACATTCATCGCAAATACCTGCTGTAAAAAAACGGGCACGCGTCGCTGTAGATTCATAGAGCGGATCACTTCAATAATTTCTCCTTCCCGTAGATCGGTTAAGCCTGGCCCGGAAAATAAGGAAAATACATACAGTGCCGCCTCATCAGGCCCCAAATTCTCGACGGCATACGGAGGAGCGGAGAAGGAAGACTTATCAGTAATTGTCTCTACCCAATCGATTCTTAATGGTGCCAATACTGTTCCCCATAGGATAAATAACAAAAGCAGTAATAAAGCACCGCCGCCTAGGTAACGTTTTTTAATTGAAGCCATTCGTCTTGAAAATTTTACGAGCCGAATAGGATTAACACTCTGGTGGTGGCCAGAATGTGTAAAACCCTCTACAAACTCATTGCTATTTTGATGGATGCGCCACAAAATAGAGAACTCCCTCAAATTGCCAGCAACGGAACCCTATTTCCTTTTATTTTGGGTTTTTTCTAATTCGATTACTGCTGCCAAGCTCCTTTCGTGAAACTTGATCACTCCATTGGGTAGCCTCCTTTTTAGGGTTGGGTTGAGTGGGTCCTGGCGTTTGGGTTGCTCCACTTGTAGTTGAGGGTAGTATCGCAAGAATTGTTCCAAGCTTTCGGGTACTACAACTTCAAAGTGCTCGAAGCCTTCAGGGTATGGCTGCTCTGGTTTCGGAGCTGGTAGCTCTAACACTCCAATTCGTTGGTCTTTCCAAATCCAAGGTTCTTGTAATTGAAAAGTGGCGATAGGACGACCGGCAATCTCCGACTCAATCAGCAAGGTATGTTCTTTCTCCAGGTAGTTTTTGAGCGATAAATAGCGGTCTTTGCTAGCCACGCGATAGCAAAGATGATCAATGGATTGGGGTGCTAGCGAATAGCTTGCAGCTTGCCAAGCGGGTTCCATCTGATCCAGAAATCGTTGCGCAAGCCAGGCCAGTTGGTAGGTCCAATTCCAGTGGTAGAGATTATCCATGGTTTGATATTCTTCACTGAAGTACGATTTTTGAAAGACCACACTGGAACGATCCAAAATACGTACAGACCCTTTATTATCCTGAGCAACATAGGCTAAGAGAAATTCGTGACGCTCTGTTTGAAAGACGAAATCAAGCAGGCCATTACAAATTTCCTGCCCCAGACCTTGCCCCCAGTAGGCTTCTAAAAGCCGATATCCTATTTCAACTTGGTCTTTATCTGGTACCAGGGCGGTGGTTCCTAAGAATTGCCCATCTTCTTTTCTTTCTAATGCCCAGACCCAAAATTGATTTTCGGGTTGACGATAGGCCTCCATACACTCAATCAGGTCTTTCCGCGCTTCCGCTTCCGATTGGGCCCGACCAAAGCCAGTATACTCCATCACTTTAGCATTGCCCTGCATGGCAAAAAATCCTGGAAAATCTTCATGTGTTAGTGGACGTACCCACAGGCGGGGTGTTTGGAAAATCAGATCCATTGGAATTTGTTTATCCTAATTCCTGAAGAATCACCCGGGCGAGGTGATCTGCTGCAGGTTGGTGGTTCCGAAACCATAGTTCTGGTTCGATAAGCTCTAATTCGGAAACAGCCAGGCGATCTTCATTATCCCAGATCACATCGACCCGTGCGTACAAGGGTAAAGATGGGCAAGCCCGAACGGCGGTTTCCGCAAACTGGATTTCCTCAGTGGACGCTTGGTATTCGTGGACAGTACCCCCAAAATCGTCCTGTACCCGGAAGTCTCCCGCTTTTGCTTTTTTAAGAATGGCATGACTGAAGGTACCCCCAAAAACCATGAGCGAAACCTCCCCTTTACTGACTATCTGGCTTTGAAACACCTGTAGCATCATATCTTCTTGAGCGATAAGCTGCTGAAAGATGGCTTCGTGCCTTTCGATATCGGCGGCTCTCAACTGATAGGTATGCCGAGCAGCACCCGATACCGTCGGTTTGAGTACCGTATGCTTCCAACCTAATTGATCGTGTAATGCCTGTAAAGTGGTAGTACTCCCACGGGCAATGAAATGGCTCTCCGGAATGCGGATTCCTTTGGATTGTAAGTCTTGTAAATAGTGTTTATCCTGATTCCAACGGATCAGGGCAGCCGGATTTAAAAAGGTTAGTTTAGACTGGGTCTTTTCCATCCAGGTGGAGAACTCCACAAAACGTTCAAAGTAATCCCAGGTAGTGCGAAAGAGCGCATACCTCGCTTCTTCCCAAGCAAAAGTAGGGTGCGACCAACTCACCCTAGCACAACGTAGACCTTGGCACTCCAAGGCTTCCTGGACCAGACGGTCCTCCAATAGGACATTGTCAATGTAGGGATTGGTTTCAGCTGGATTTTCGTACCGATCTTCGGTCAATAAAACCACGTCATAGGTCGCCATTTGTTTTCTTTAAATATTCTAAATGTGAGGAGCTTAAATATAGACCCATCTTTCGTTCACCAAGGTCATTGAATAGTCGAAGATAGAACTCTGCTAGCTGTAATTTCTGGGGTAGAATCACGCTCTACCAGGAATTTTTCAATCGTTTCCTTACGTATTATGGATCGAGTTTTAAAAAAATGCGAACTTCGAAATCCGTCTACGAGAGCTCGTAAATCTCGTAGACGGATACCAGATTCTACATTCTTTTTTTCTTTATCTTCCTCTTTATTTTTCTTCGCAATCTCTTATCAAAAGCAAATTTTTGAAGACCGGTCATTCAACGACAAAGGCCGCTATTTGGAGATATAAACCTGAAAAGTAAACTCATTGTCGTTTTCAAACCGTATTCCAGTAAACGCTAAGGCACTAATACGATCTCTACGGATTCGGCGGCCACTGTTTCTCCCCCAACAAAGGTGAAATTGGTCCATAATTGGAAGGATATAGGTTCGACGGGTGGCTGCTTAATGGTGAATGGGAAACTCCCCATTTCATCTTCGTACACTTCTTGATCCATATGTCGGTCGAGCTCCTCAATATAATCCTTGCTCCCGTCATAGTACATGAAATCTCGGAAGTCCCCGTCCGCGGGATGATCAGCATCATATTCAAAGCGGTTCACCCAATCGACATCGACTAAGCTAGACTCTAAGCCTTCGTAGCCATCCCACAAGCAGCTACAAGCCATGGCACTTGGGATTAACGAAAAGCTACCCTTAGGACTCAATTGATTTTCGCGCTGTCCGGTAAAGAAAATCTCAAACCCGGGTGAGACGGTTAAACTTGCCCAGCTTACCGTATCTCCGGCTTCCACTTCTACACCATCATTTAATAAAGAAAGATTGATTTGGTCGACGACCATATACTTTGCGACGGGTGGACAGTCACAGTCCAACTCCGGATAACATCCGGGGATCGAAAAGCCAACAGCTAGAAGGATTGTTAACAAAAAGAACTTTGTTCGTTGCATTGTTTACTGCATTTATTTGGTTAAATCTGGCCTATCCGGCAAATTCAGTCAAATTCGACTTAAAGAGTTTGATGGCAATGGCCAATAGAATAATGCCAAATACCTTCCGTAACACGTTAGACCCCTGTTTTCCTAAAATACGTTGGATCACATCGGAGGATTTTATCACAAAGAAGATGATAATCAAATTTACGACGATTCCGGCGATGATATTCATATCCTCGTACTCGGCTTTTAGCGAGAGAATCGTAGTTAGGGTTCCCGCCCCGGCAATTAACGGAAAGGCTACCGGAAAAATGGATCCTGAATTTACTTCCGGGTCTTCTTTGAAGAGTTCAATACCCAGTACCATTTCTAGGCCAATAATGAAGATAATCAAGGCTCCGGCCAGGGCGAAAGAGTTTACATCCAAGTGAAAGAGGGAAAGGATCGCTTCCCCCAGGTAGAGAAAAACAATCATGATGATACCAGAAGCAATGGTTGTTTGCAGAGCTCCCAGCTTCACACCTTTCTCTTTTAAACTGAGAATAATGGGGATATTTCCCAGAATATCAATGATCGAAAAGAGGATCAAGGTTACGGAAAGTATTTCCTTAAAGTTCATGTCCAGTAAAGTTGATTCAGAATTTGGCCGCAAGGTTCAAAAAAAGCGGGGAGGTCACCAAGGGCCTCCCCGCTTTTTTCATTAGAATCGGAAAATTATTCTTCGCCCCTATGCAAAGAGTACCTTGACCAAAATGGTGGTTTGAGCAGATTCAGTTACCGTCTACGACCCCGAGCCTTCGGGGTCGTAGACGGTACCAAGATCTTGCATTTTACTCGCAATTAAAGGACATAGACAAGAAATCTAAAAAGAAAAAAGGGAAAATAAATTTCCTTTTCTTACGCTGCTGAAAAGAGTGAGAACGTTTGCAACTGCACTCACCTATCTAAACTGTAATTACTTCTTCGCCCCTATTCAAAAGGAACTTTTACCCGAATATCATCCCAGGCCAGGGCCATCTGGTTTGGGCTTCCTTCCGCGAAGGAGATGGTGAACATCTCTTCCGTATTTTTTCGCCGCTCTACCGGCACCGTTACGATGAGGGCATCACTAGCCGGATTGCGCAAGGCCTTCGCCGAGAAGTCGACGCCCCAAGAGTACATCTCTTTATTGCAGACGACTTGCCATTCTGACTCACCGGGAACCGTCCAAAGGGTATACTTTCCAGCGGGAAGGGTTTTCCCTTGGATGGTAAGATCCTGATTGGTTTCAAAGGTGGTTGCTTCATTAGCTCCAGTACGCCAGGTTTCTCCGTAGGGCACCAATTCTCCAAAAATAACGCGTCCTCTTACCGAGGGGCGATTGTAAAAGACATTGACCGAAAGATCTCCGTTGGTGAATGCTACTGTAGCTTCCGGACTATGTTTTTTGGTTTGACTTTGCAGTACTTTGAAAGCTACGAAGAGCAGTACTACCAAGCCTCCTAAGATGATTAGGGTCCATTTTAAAAACTTGTTCATCTTTTATCTTTCTAAAAAGTGTGTGGATAAATAAGAATCCCTGCATAGAGGTTCCTCAAGCCTAATACCTCCAACCTGCCAGATCAGCTCCCTCTGGCGGGTTTTGTAGCAATTCCTCGGTCCATTTAGGGATAAACATCCGATGATAACGCAGCCGACTGATCGCATTGGGTTGCTCATGATCTCCATTCCAACAATGCTCCGCTCGGTCTCCGTAGTCTACTTCTCCGGCGTAATAGGGCTGGGTCGATTCGAGGAATTCCTCTGCTAAGTATACCGCGTTATTGAGGTAATAGTTGTCCATATCTCCACAATAAATCCGAATTTTCCCTTGCAATTTAGATCCTAGGGTAGCCCAATCTCTACGCATGATATGCGTCAGATCATAGTTTTCCTTCCAGTATTCGGCCACTTCTGCGTCTATGGCACCGGTTCGTTTATCCCAGATGGGTTTTGGGTAACCATCCTCCCCTACCGGACCATAAACGGCTTGCCAGATATCGTATTGGCCGCCCGAGCGTCCATTGGTGGCCAGAGCCAGTTCCAGGTGATTCTCGTCTTGCATGTAGGTATCTACGTGGCCTAGGTAATTGCGCCGTTCTGGTCGGGGTACTTTTTTGAAAGCGCCATCCATGTAATAGGCATTCTTGTCTTCGTACAAATTGACAGTGACATAATGATGAAAATCGATGGGATCCGGACAAGCCGCAAAACAACCATTGATCTCATCCGGATAGAATACCTGGGCGGCGAGTGCTTCCCAGCCACCAGTAGAACCACCGTAGGTAAAGCGAGCCCAGCCTTCTCCAATGCCCCGAAATTGCTCTTCGATATAGGGAATAAGCTCATACATAATCGCATCCCCATAAGGGCCTAAATTCTCGGAATTGACTGCGTATGAATCATCGTAATAGGGATTAGCGTGCTGAATCTTAATGGCTAAGACGCGGGGAAAATCGGGGCCCGTCCAGAGCTTGTAAAAATCGTAGGCTTCTTGATCTTGTATGCGGTTGTAGCAGTCGAGCTGAAAGCGGGAACTATACACACAGGGTTCTGTCGTATCCGGAGGGGTCGTACGCCATCCTCCGAAATCGTAAGGGAAATGCCCGTGCATGATGGCTAAGGGATATTTCACCTCCGGATGGTCGGCCCAGCCTTCGGGCAATAAGATATGGGCTCCTAAATACATATCTCTGCCCCAAAATTCGGAGAGCATTTTACTTTTGATCTGTACATGTTTGATATACTCGGTATCCTCCGGCGGAGAGATTGGCGGAATTTCTTGGTTCAATTGAACCAGGGTGCCGCGGGGCCGTTCTGGATTGAAATTAATTTTGAGTGGAGTATTGTAATAATTACCCGGAGCTCGGTTCCAGTGCTGCCCCTCGCCTCGATCCATAGGTAATAAAACCGTATGGCCATCCGCTCGATTAAACGTCTCGTAATGATGGAAGACTACCTGTAGATAATAATCCCCAGGGGGAATATCGATCCATTGCTCAATGGGAAAACCAAAGGCTCCGGTCTCTACAGCGAGCGGTTTTCGGGTGTCCCAACCGACTACGTCTTGCCCAAACAAGAGTTGGGTTTGGGGTCCGGCGTTTATCTGAAAGCGAGGTTCGGGGGTGTCAGACTGGGCCAAGATAACTAAGAGGCGGCCGTTGAGTACCGTATCTTGAGAAAGCTCTACCAAGAAATAGGGCTGATTAGATTGGGACCAAAGGAAAGAATAGGCACCAATGCCACCCAAAATGATCAGTGTGAAAAGTATTCGTTGTAGCATAATTGTCCATTTAACCGGAGAGCTTGTTTAATAGAATTCCTTACTCTCGTCTATTTTGGGAAGTTTTTCTAAAGGTATGGGGCGATTGCTGAAGTTATTGATTTCCCAGCAATCTTCTAAGAGAGAGCAATAATGAACTCGGTAATTGATTCGCCCAATTCTATTCGATAAAAGCTTGGTTTCCTCAGTCCAAGGTAGCCGAAACATTTGTACCCGTTCGCCGGCTTGCAAAACCCCCTCATTCAGTTCGGTGACCTCCAAAATATTATAACTAATCGAATGGGAGTCGACCATCAAATAATCAATAACTTCCAAGAAATCACTAAAGTACTGATCCCCTTCGTAGACCTGAATGGATTCAATTTTAGCTAAGCCTACGCCTCCATTTACGACGCGCAGACCAAAACCTTCCGAATTGTAAAAAGTCCCAGCTTCTAGATGCGGATAAATGCTGACGCGCTGTTGTGTACGCATAATCCGGGCTTCCTGAACGGAGATAAACAAGGCACAAACAGATACGACTAAGGCCGCCAATGCAATGAGTGTATTGGAGTTCAATTTCATGCTAAACTTATTTGCCTTAAGGTAGGTGAAAAGCTAAACTTTTAAGAACTTCAAGCAGAAAGCGAAACCGATCCCCTCGAAAAAACATAGCTTATGAGGACCTTGATGATTGTCCTTGGGATCTTGATCGGAGCTATTTATCTGCCAGCGCAGTCTCTGATTCCCGATTCCAGAATGGACGAGTTAAAAGAGAATGATTGCGGGAGTACTCCCATCGAGAATATGGAGCTCTCCAAGTATTGGTATACCTCTGGGGGTACCCCTTACCTTACAATTAAGCAGTGCCCAGTTCCCGACATAGCCCAACTTTACTGGTGGTACTCAGCCGGAGAAAACTACATTACGATTGGTGGAGCCCCAGCGTATTGGGGAGTATTTGGTACGCAAGGCTTTGGCACTGAGCTCCTCAGCCCACTCGAAGCTAACAAGAAGTATTATCTGGAATTTCAGCTACGCAATCGGGGTGAAGGTCATTGGGATCCAGCTAGATACCGCAGCTGCGCCACCGATCCCCAAAAATATATTCAGGCCGTTGTTGGGTACGATAGCCTAATATTAGATACTAGCTTTGGTTCCAATTATGTGGCTAGTTCGGGCACGCCGGTCATCCAATTTCAAGACGAATTTATTCTTGATAAAAACCTAACTTCCTTCTATTTAGCGGGTGAGTGTTTTGTGCCCGATGGAGGAGAAACCCATCTGGGCTTCCATCTACCGATTGGCCCCTTCGATATTGCTCCACCCTGTGAGATCAAGGACACCACGGAAATTTTTCGGCACTATTTCTACGATTTTGACAACGTACAGCTCTACGAATTACCGGAAGAATTGTATGATACGCTCTACATCTGTAAGGAAGAAGGAGGTAGCTACGATCCGGAAAAACAGATCGACCTACCCCGGCCGCTGCCAAAGACCTTTCAATGGCTTGATCAATCCGAAGCGGGCCTCCGAAATTTTAATGCGCCGGGTACATACCGGATGGACATTGAACTCCTTTGCGGTGTCATTGATTTTGAATTGGTTGTAATCGAACAGGTTTGTACGCCAGAAGTATATGCCCCCAATATTTTCTCCCCCAACTTCGACGGTATCAACGACGAATTTCAACTCTTCATCAAATCGGATCTCCCACTAGAAAACTACGAGTTACAGGTCTACGACCGCTGGGGAAATCGAGTCTTTGCCACTTCCGATCCAATGGAAAGCTGGGACGGCCGCTACCGGGCACAAATGGTACCAGCCGGCGTGTATTCCTGGTATGCAATGTGGGACTTATTTACCCCAACGGGTCCGGTTGTAGAGTATCTAGAAAGCGGTAGCTTAACGGTTTTGCCTTAGGCTCGCATATTCACTTATCTACCTAGATTAGGGAGGCCCTAAAGGCAGACGCAAAAAACGAAGGCCTACCCAGGATACCTCCGCGAACTCTGCGTGAAACCAAACATCTATTTTGTACTCGCAAATTTACCTACCGTATCTACCTAGATTAGGGAGGCCCTAAACGAAGGCGCAAAAAACGAAGGCCTACCCAGGATACCTCCGCGAACTCTGCGGGAACCCAAACATCTATTTTATACTCGCAAATTTACCTACCGTATCTACCTAGATTAGGGAGGCCCTAAAAGCAGGCGCAAAAAACGAAGGCCTACCCAGGATACCTCCGCGAACTTTGCGATAAACTCTGCGGGAAC
>JBCDIO010000069.1:0-9726 GCA_038748815.1 Bacteroidota bacterium | reverse complement strand
ATAAAGCCCCTTATCGGGTTCACTGACCCAGGTATCGATCCGGTCTTCGTATTTTTTTATTATATCAACGGTCCCGTCCTTGGAGGCTCCATCGACGATTACGTATTCTATGTTCGAATAGCTTTGTTCGAGTACGCTTTGGATTGTGCCTTCTAAAAGATCAACGGCATTATAGACTACCGTGATGACGGATATGGTAGGATTCTGATTATTCATTGGAGGCGCAAATTAGCCTTTTTCGGATAGAAGACGCTCTTTTCGATACTTGGGGCTCGGGAATCCAGTGGTTTATACCAAAAACGAAAAGATTTGAGAACGAATCAAACCGTATCATTCCTGCTAGGATATCAGTATACTTCCAAATCAATGGTGCAAGATCAAGTTTTCAGTCCACATGAACCTGAATTCTTACCTTTTATGATCATTCAGAGAAAAAGGGAGTAACTTTCGAAATTTTTCTGCCTAAAAAGGCAGGTCCGTCTACCTGGCAGTAAACAGGCCTGCTTGACTTCAGCAGGCAAGTATTGAATCATGCATTTAAAAAACAGCTTAGATACTAGCCTTCTGGGTAAGTAAGTCCCAAACCATTTCACTTTAATGGTTTATACCTGTTTTTGTCTAAAATATGTACCTTTGGAAGCCTTCTAGAGGCCCGTTAAATTTGGACCCAACCGCTCATCTACCGGTAATAATATGAACGACACATTAAAGAAATTTGGACCGCACTTGTTGGCTTATCTAATCATGATGGCCGTCGCATTCATTTATTTTTCGCCTGCTGCATTTGAAGGAAAAGTATTACAACAAACGGATAATATTCAGGCTAGAGGTATGCAGGCAGAAATGAAATCCATTTCTGAAGAGACTGGGGAGCCGGTTCTATGGACTAATGCAGCTTTTGCGGGGATTCCTGGATACCAGATCCTATTTTTCTCACAGAGTGCTTTAAAATACCCCTATCGCCTCATGCTTTTGGGATCGCCGTTTAGTCCTCCCAAAACAGCCCGGCCCCATACGGCCATTTTATTATTAATGAGTGGTATCTATTTACTGCTAGTTGTTCTTAAAGTGGACTGGCGCATTGCCCTGCTGGGGGCCGTTGGTTTCGGTCTATCCACCAACTTTATCGATTTACAATTAGCCGGTCACTCGACTAAAGTAGTAGCCTTGGCCATGATGGGGCCCGCACTGGCCGGAATTTGGTTGGCTTTCCGAGAAAAATACCTACTCGGAGGAGCCCTGACTGCCTTATTTCTGGGCTTACAAATTTATGCGAATCACCTCCAGATCACCTATTACTTTATGATCTTTGCGGGGATTCTAGGCATTGTAGAATTAGTACGAGCGATTCAGGGACAAACGCTCCCCTCCTTTTTAAAGGCGGCAGGTGTCCTCATTCTGGCCGCTGGAATGGCTTTTGGTTCTTCGGCGAGTAAGCTGTGGACCACTTACGAATACTCGGAAGAATCGATTCGCGGTCAATCAGAACTCACGGTAAAGTCAGAAAATGCCAGTGGTTCAACTGCGGAAGAAGGAGGACTCAGCAAGGACTATGCTTTTGGTTGGAGTTATGGGGTGGATGAAACGATGACCTTACTCGTTCCTGCCTACGCCGGCTTTAGTAGTGGGGAAAACTTTGTGGCCGATCAGTCAAGTGAAACCTTCCAAGCACTACGCCGCTTGAATAACCCAGAAGTAGCAAACCAGCTCGTTCAGTCAACCAGTCATTACTGGGGTGGACAACCCTTTACCGGAGCACCGGTATACTTTGGGGCGGTAATCGTATTCTTGTTCTTCATGGGGGCATTCTTGAGTAAACACCCGCTAAAAATTTGGCTTTTGATTGGAGTAGGCCTGACCATTATGATGGGTTGGGGAGATAATTTCAAAGCCCTCAATTACGTCTTATTCGATACGGTTCCCTTGTACAATAAATTCCGGGCGGTAACCATGGTCTTAGGGCTAACCTGCTTTATGACCATTATCATGGCTGCACTCGGCTTACAGGCCTTTTTCGGAACCGAGCGGACCGACGCGGAGAAACGCCGTGGCTTGATCATCGGCGGCGCGATTACCGGTGGCTTGATCCTCCTGACTCTTTTACTGAGCTTTACAATGGACTTTGGTACCGCTGATTCGCCTCTACCGGGAGGAGTGGCCGAGGCCTTACGCAATGACCGGGCGGGCTTATTACAGGCGGATGCCATTCGCTCTTTAGTCTTTGTCGGTTTGGCATTCGGCATCCTTTGGTTTGCCTTAAGAAAAACCTTGACTCCTAATTTAGCTATTCTAGGATTGGCTTTATTGACGGTAGTTGACCTATGGGATATTGATCGTCGGGTAGTGAGTACGGACGATTTTGTAGCGGCCCGGGAAGTGTCCACTTTTGTGGGTGCCGCTCAGATCGATCAACAGATTCAAGCAGATCCGGATCCTTACTTCCGAGTGGCCGATTTCCGGCAAAACCCCTGGTCCAGTGCATTGACCTCTTATCACCATAAGAGTATGGGTGGGTATCACGCCGCTAAGCTGATGAATTTCCAGGAAATGTTAGAGCGCTACTTGAGTGATCCGAACACCAATCGGCATATCTACGGCATGCTCAATACCAAGTACTTCATCTTTAGCAACGAGCAGGCCACGCCGCTCCCCGAAGCAACGGGTAACGCATGGTTCGTCCAATCGTATCAAACTGTATCCAATGCCGATGAGGAAATTGCGGCACTGGCCACACTCAAACCGAAGACAGAAGCCGTATTGCGCCAGTCTTTTGCGGATCAAATCGGAAATTTCCAAATCCAGTACGATTCTACTGCGTCCATCCGCTTGACATCTTATCATCCAGATGAGATGGTCTACAACTACTCGGCTAAATCCGACCAGTTGGCCATGTTCTCCGAGGTTTATTATCCAGAAGAAAAAGGCTGGAGCCTATATCTGAACGGAGAGCGTGTACCTCTACTGAAAGCGAACTTCATTCTACGGGCTGCCAAACTACCCGCCGGACAAAACCAAGAGCTTAAAATGGTTTTTGAACCGCGATCTTACTACACGGGAGAAACCATTGCGGCCGCCAGTTCCTGGCTAACGATCCTGCTATTATTTGGCGGCTTATTCCTTTATTTCCGGGAACAGCCGATGGGAGAAGCAAACCGTTTACCCGAGCCAGCTCCCGCTCCGATCAAGAAGAAAGCTGCTAGCCCGAAAAAGAAGAAGGGAAAAAAATAACATAAAAACACCTTCCATACGTCAAAACCCTGTTATAGTGGCCAAAATGCATTGTCATTTTGGCCACTAACCATTAATTTGTATTTATAACAGTTGGATATTTCCCCACAAAGAAGACAATCCCCTAAAACTGTGACAGCTAGCCAAAAAATCCTATACCTTACCTTCATTCTGTGTAGCGGCATAACGTCTCTACAGGGGCAAGATTTTTTGCTCAATCAAGACGCTATTCAAATCAGCGATAGCTGTTATCAATTAACTGGCACAACCTTTAATTCGGCGGGTTCGATTTGGAATCCGGATAAAATTGATCTCAATAACTCATTTGATGTAGTCATGGATATTTTCCTAGGCTGTAAAGACGAAGATGGGGCAGACGGAATCGTTTTTGCCTTTCAACCCCTGAGTACCTCCGTTGGAGGTAGTGGTGGTGGTATGGGCTACGCCAATGTGACTCCTTCTATAGCCATTGAGTTTGATACGTACCAGAACTTTGAAAATGGAGATCCTGCTTTCGATCATCTGGCGATTCTTCGCAATGGATCTTTAGATCATGACAACCCCAGTACGAACCTATCCGGCCCCATTCAAGCCAATGCTACACAGGGTAATATCGAAGATTGTGAATGGCATGAACTACGAGTAACCTGGGACGCCGATTTAACGAAGCTGGACGTTTACTTTGATTGTGAATTTAGAGCCACTTACACTGGCGATATTGTCAATGAAATTTTCTCGGGAGACCCAAACGTATTTTGGGGATTTACCTCAGCTACGGGTTCCCTCAACAATATACAGCAGGTCTGCTTGACCTACACTACGTTCTTAGACGAACTAGAAGACCTCGTCCTTTGTCCCAATGGGGAGGTACAATTGACTGCTTCCGGTGGTGTGTCTTACGAATGGACCCCGGCGGCCGGCTTGAGTAATTCTACCATACCTAACCCGGTAGCTGCTCCGGCAGAAACGACTACCTATACGGTAGCTATCTTCGACGACTGTGGCCTCGCCACTTACGATAGTGTCCAAATCACCGTCGATGGGGATTCCTCCTTTGTTGAATTGGGCCTGGACACCTTTATCTGTCAGGGAGAAACGCTGGTACTAGATGCCACTAATCCCAATACGACCTACCAGTGGAGTACGGGAAACACCGAGTCGAGTATTGAAGTGACATTACCTGGCATCTATGTGGTTACGGTAACCGTAGATCAGTATTGTTTTGATACGGATCGAATTGCCTTAAATGTAATCCCGAATCCCGTAGCCAACCTACTACAACCGCTTCCGCCCTGCGAAGGCGTAGAGCTGGTTTTAGATGCTGATTTTGGGGATCCCGATGCTACTTATCAGTGGCAAAATGGTAGTAGCGAATCGACGCTTTCGGTTTTGACAGAAGGTAGCTATGCTGTCACAGTAGAGAACGTTTGTGGGAAGGCATCTTCTAGCGTAGATATTACTTTTGAAAGCTGCCGAGAAGTATATATCCCCAACGCCTTCACTCCCAATTTCGATGGAATCAATGACTATTTCTACCTACAGGATGAAGGTGATGTGGAAGAAATAACTTTTCTCCGGGTCTTTGACCGTTGGGGAAATTTAGTATACGAAACAACGAATTCATTACCGAATGATGGTGTTTCTGGATGGGATGGAACTTTCCGGGGTGGCCTGGCTGAGTCGGGCGTTTACGCTTGGGCTTGCGAGGTTCGATACCGCGATGGCTTCCAAGAAGTCCTTTCTGGTTCCTTACACCTAATACGTTAATATTTGCTGACCACAAGCAGTCAGCCAAGAGCAACTTGAGACTATTCCTAGCCCCCCGATGATGCATTTTTAGTTCCCTACCTTGAACTAAAGCCATTAATTTTGAAAATCGGATATCATGAACATTAAGGGCTACATTTCACTAACCGTTTTTACGTTTATAACGACCTTTTTATATGCTCAATCGGCAGTAACCACGCACCGGTTTAATTTTGCCGAACCCATTTTGGAGGGTGCTATCGTCGATGACCGCGACGGAACCCTGTACCGCACCATTAAGATTGGCGAAAAAATTTGGTTTGCCGAGAATCTGCGCTACGATTCGCCTAATTCTCTTTGCTATAAGAAAAAGAAGAAAAACTGCAAGGATTTGGGCCGACTTTATCCAATGTCGGATCTTCCTATGGCCTGCCCAGCGGGTTGGAGAGTACCCACTTTAAACGACTGGGAGGACCTTCGGGACCATTTAGGACCCGACAAAACGTATGGCTTGTTAGACCCACAAGGTTGGTCTGCCTATAAAAGTCACACCAACAGCCTAGGCTTATCGTTGCAGGGAGTGGGTTATCAAGAGAAAAAAAACTTTGTTGGAAAAGGAAATGCGGTAACGCTTTGGCTCAATGGTTTTAACCGGTACGGAGATCCTTATCATGTCCATATCTACGGCGGGAACGGTGTTTATTTTAAAAAAACAGATCTACAGACAAACGAAGTCTTCCACGCACATCCGATTGAAGATCCAATCAATTTCCGATACTCGGTTCGTTGCGTATGTGAAAATAGTAAGTAGCATTAAATACGCTTAAACCCTAGCTTCCGCAATAGGGTTCGCCAACGTTTGACCTGAGTGGCCCACATACACCACCGGCCTTGCTCCGTGCGTTCTAAAGAAAGCCTGGGGAAGGTAGCGTCTGGCTTAGTAGTATTGAAGTACTGATAAATTTGTTGTCTGGCCTTTTGGGTTCGGTTCTCTTCTTCTAAACTATGCACCCAATTAGATTGATGCATTCGGTAATATGTAAAGATATACGGCAAAACGACCACCTGGCCATAAAATGGGGCTAGTCGGGTGAGGCGTACATCTGGCCAGATGAGATCTAGTTCGTCCTCAGGCAGGGGAAGCCTTAGTTCTAAATAAGAGCGTCGAAAGGATAAAGCACTTGTCTGCGCATACAAATCGAAAAGGCTATTGGTGCTTCGATAATAAGCTAAATGATCTTGACCAAATCGCATAGGATCATGGATTAATAAGGGTTTCCGAACCCCTGACCGCTGATTATGCTCATTGACAATCTCGAAGTAATGCTGGACCAAAACAGCTGCTGGATTGGCTTGAAAGGCCGCGACTACCGCCTCTACTTTGTGCGGTAAGAACGCATCATCTCCATCTAGTAAGCAAATAATATCCCCTTTACTTTGTTGAAAAGCCTGATGAATAGCATTTGCCTGATTAAAGTTGATCGATTCCGCTCCGTAATTCTTTTTAGCAGCCAATACTTGAATTTGATCATCGTAGGAACGAAGAATATCCAGTGAATCATCGGTAGAGGCATCATCATAAACAATAACTTCTACATTTGAGTAGGTCTGATCCAAAGCTGAATCAATACACCACCGTAAAAAAGGCCCATTGTTATAATTATTGATGAGGATCGAGACTAATTCCTTTCCCATAGTCTACCAATTAATTTCCGGGTACATCTAAACCAAAAGCTTGGATCAGCTCTTGCAATTCTGAATCTTGGAGTACCAGGTCAAGCACTTGCTGGTGTTCCGAATAATCTCTTTGCACACGCTGGACAGCCATCTTTTGAATCACCTCCCCTCCATCATCCTTGCCCCATTCCCAAGCAGACCGACTGGGGGATTGATAAGAACGAACTCCTTCTCGTTGACTGGAGCCAATAAATTGGAACAGTTCCTTAGTCTGTTGTTCTGGCTGACCGATTAGATCTTCGTATCGCAACCGAAAATAAGCGGGCCCTTCGAGTCGAAGCAGGCTGCGGTGGACCGTTTTCCAGTAATCCAGAATATCGGCCAGCGGCTTAGGATCCTTCCGTTTTTCCTGCATCGTTTGAATGGACAAGATCGTATCAACTGGGTTCCTTACCAGAATGATCATTTTAAAAGAAACCTGGGGCAGAATGGGATAGGTGTGAAAGTCGTTAAAGTTGGCTGGATGTTTTAAAACAATAATCGGCTGCTCACTGAGGGATGCAAAACGGCCGTATACGGTAAAGAAGTTCTGTGGAAGTTGAAAGCGTTTTTCGGAAAGCTGCTCAATTTCGGGAGCCTGGGCTAAAAGTGCTTTCAACAAAGTAGATCCACTCCGCATAGCGGAAGCAATAATAACAAACTCTTTCCTTGGGCGGCAGTAATATAAGTACGCACCTCGCACCACGGAAGGAAAATTATAGATGGGCTCTATCCAAGGGTAAATACCCCAATTCTTCGAAAGATGTTCAAATTGTTTTTTCACACCGTGGGTTTTATCAGCGGGAAAGCAAGGAAGAGCCTTTTTCGTTCGCCAATGGGGCAAAAGTCCAAAATTCTGGCAAAATCGGCAAGAAACATACTAATTTTGCAGCCAACCTAAAGATACATGGGGGTAATCAAACGGCAAGGGATTAAGCAAAGTATCATCCGATACCTGGGAATCGCAATCGGTTTTCTGTCTACCCTTTTTGTTTATCCGTTAGTTTTGGAAGAGATTGGCTTGGTTCGTTTCCTGCAAAATACCGCCTGGTTGCTGGTCCCTTTTGCCTTATTTGGTAGTCATAATATTGCCATCCGATTCTTTCCCATGTTTAGGGATTCTAAAGCAGGACATAATGGGTTCTTACCCTTAATACTGCTTTGGGGACTAGGAGGGTTTCTACTCACTTCCCTTATTTTATACCTGTCTTATGACCAGGTCGTTCTGCAATTTTCGGATAAACCCACCCTCTACCAAGAGTATTTACCCTACGTATTAGTCTTTGCCTTTTTCATTGTCTTCAGCCAACTCCTGACCAACTATATTTCCAACTTCCAGCGTATTGTCGTACCGGCCTTATTCAATGAGCTCTTCATCAAAGTGGCACTCCCGATCTTGATCCTGAGTTATTATTTTGATTGGATCCCATTAGAGCAGGTGATCTGGTATTTCCTGGCGGCCTATTTCCTCGTACTCGTCGCCCTGATTATCTATTTGTACAGTTTAGGAGAAGGGTATTTGTTTAGTCCGATCAAACCCATTGGTCAGCAGGTCAGAAAAGAACTTTCCAGCTTTGCACTTTATAATATTCTGGGCTCCTGGGGCTACATTTTGGCGAATCGTATCGATATCTTCATGCTAGGCTTACTTTTACCCGGAGCAAGCAGTTTAAAAAGTATTGGAATCTATTCGATCAACTTCTTTGTGAGTGAAGTAATTGATGCCCCGCGGAAAGCCTTATTCAATATCACTTCTCCGATCGTTGCGCAGGCCTTTAAAGAAGACGATCTACCCAAAGTACAAGATCTCTATCAACGTTCAGCACTCAATCAACTGGCCATTGGTTGGTTGTTTTTCCTGGGTATTTGGGCTAATCTCGATGATCTGTTCGCTTTGATGCCCAATGGAGATGAAGTAGCCCTGGGAAAGTATGTTGTCTTTTGCTTAGGACTCGGTAAGATCATCGACATGGCTACGGGTATAAATGGCCTAATTATACAACACTCCCCGTATTATCGTTTCAATTTGGTAGCCGTTGGCATTATGGCCATTGTCAATATTGGTAACAACTGGTGGATGATCCCCGCTTATGATATTTTGGGTGCTTCTATCGCAACCCTGGTTTCCATATTCTTATTTAATTTGATAAAGTTCGGCTACATTTATCAGAAGATGAACATGCAACCGTTTAATTGGCAAACCGCCGGTATTATCCTTATGGGCTTGTTGGTCTACGGATCTAGTCTTTTATTGCCGAGCTTAGGAGAAACTGTTTTAGCTCTACTGTTTGACATGATCATACGTTCCGTTTGGATTAGTGGTCTGTACGTAGGGGGCATTTACTACTTTAAGCTATCCGAAGATATCAATGATCTTATTCGGGACAGCTTACAGAAAATTCGTCGCTAAGAATCACTATGCAGCCAAAAGTCTCCATCGTTATTCGTTGCCTCAATGAGGAAAAACACATTGGTCGTTTGCTCCAAGGAATCTCCGAACAGACCTACCAAAATGTGGAGATCATTGTAGTAGACTCGGGTTCACGAGACCAAACGCTGGATATTGCCAGATCGTACCCCACTCGCATCATTCAGATCAAACCGGAGGACTTCTCCTTTGGTTATGCCCTTAATGTGGGCTGTGCAGCGGCAACTGGATCTATTTTACTATTCGCAAGTGCCCACGTTTACCCGGTGTACACCAATTGGATCGAGCTAATGGCCGAACCCTTTGCCGATTCAAAGACAGGGTTGGTCTACGGTAAACAGCGAGGCAATGAAGTTACCCGGTACTCCGAGCACCAGATTTTCGCCAAGTGGTTTCCGGAAGAATCGACCCGCAATCAACTACATCCATTCTGCAATAATGCCAACTGCGCAGTACGTAAATCCCTTTGGGAAGAACAAGCATACGACGAAACCTTAACTGGATTAGAGGATTTGGCATGGGCCAAGAAAATGCTGGAAAGGGAGCATCGGATTGCCTACCAGAGCGGAGCAACCATTATTCATGTACACGAAGAAACTTGGAAAAGT
>JBCDIO010000068.1:0-9798 GCA_038748815.1 Bacteroidota bacterium | reverse complement strand
GAACGAATAGTACGGAGAATCTAAAATTAGCATCTGCGGATGATTCCAAGAAGCGATACGAGCAGCAATGCCACTACCCATCGAACGCCCGTAGATGATAATCTTTTCCTCGCTGTACTGATCTTTCAGGTATTTGTAGATCACCTGGGCATCATTATACAGCGTCGCTTCGGTCCTTTTGCCAAGACTCTTTCCAAAGCCTCGGTAGTCTACCATGAAGAAATCGTAGCCTTTACTAACAAAGTCCCGAGCGAATTTCCCCCAGCCTTTTACCGATTTGGAATTTCCCTTTAAATAATAAACCACCCCCTTGGCATTAGGTACTCGAAAATGAATACCATTGATCTGGCCACCATCTTCCATCTCAAAATCGACCTCTTCAAAAGGAAAAGGATACCGATATTCAAAATTGCGGGGTAGGATTTCGGGACGGAAGAAAAAATAATCCTGTCCAAAGTAGAACACAGCTACTAAAAATGCATAGACGCCCACGATCCAAAACAGTACCGTCAACCAAGCCATATTTAGGGGTCCTTTAAGCTGATTATTGATTGGGGAAATACCACGTATCAATACAAAAGGTAGTTCGTTTTTGGAAGATTACAAAACCGGCTTGCAACTTCTTCTATTTTGTACTGTCTGTAGTAATGTCTGTCAATGCATTTCAAGACGATTTCCTTTAGTACGTGTCTGTAGTATGAAAAAAACGGCGATTCGTTAATCCGAACTCCGTTTCCCTATGCTACGAACTTTACGCTTCCTAGCTTGGCTAGGATATTGGGTGCTGTGCACCTCTGGGACTTCTATAGCCCAAAACATCCAATTGCCGCTTTTATTCGCCGGCGATTTGCTATTAGTATCGGCAGAAATTGATCATCAATGTGGATGGTTGATACTCGATACCGGAGCACCTGGCTTAGTGCTGAACGGAGCCCATTTTAGGGCCGCTCGGAGTGGACGTGCTGAAGAAGCTCTGGTCGATGTACACGGCCAACATTTTGTGCCGAATTGGAAATCCGTTAGGGAGGTCCAACTTGGGACCCTGCATCTTGAAGGACATGATCAAGCTCGGGTGTTAGATCTGGGGAATTTGGAGGATTTGAAAGGAGAAAAGATCCTGGGTTTACTAGGCTGGTCGGTGTTAAAAGACTACGCTTGGATGCTCGATTTAAAAGCGGAAACACTGCATTTATTTTCGCTGGATCGCCGTGGTAAACTGGTGGAATCAATACCCACCTATCCACCGGTCGATTCAGTGGATCTGCACTTTATTCAACATATGCCCTTTGTACGGGCCAGATTAGGCGCAAAAACGGTTGATCTAGGCTTAGATACAGGGGCAGAAGTAAATCTTTGGTGTCGCCCTACCAGCAAATGGGTCCACCGCCACTTTCTGGCAAAAGATACCCTACTACTACAAGGCTTTGGAGCGAAACGCAGCAAGGTGCCTTATGGTCATCTGCAACCGCTCCTCATCGGTAAAATGGACTATAGCGAAACCCATTTTATCGTCCCCGAAAAGCGAAGCTTTGGGCAACAATCCAATATGGGCCCTATTGATGGCATACTCGGTATCCCTTTTCTTCGTAATCGGAGAATGATGATCAATTTTCGGGTAAAAAAAATCTATTTCTGGGATCCGCCGGAACCATTAAAATTGGAGATGCCATCTTCACAAAGCCATCCTTAATGATGGCACTTACTCGGGGTTCTGAAAGACAGGATCACTCATTGAGTATCAAGGTGAACCCCCAGTAAGAAAGTAGTAATGTAGTATTGTACGTAACCGTGTTTTGCTAGCTGGGAGAGATCATATTGGTAGTCTCCCAGTTTTTTTATTGGCCAAAAACCTCTACCACCGCATCCTGAGTAACAACAAATACCCGGTCTTCTGCGGTTGGCTGAACCGTTGCGATGCCCGTAAAGGCGCCAAAGGCTGGCAGTAAACCTTGTTGTTGCCCAAAGAAAAAACAAGGAAGGCGAAGTCGTTGCCGCCCCGCACCAGAGAGAGCGACGCCCGGATGAATATGTCCGGCTAAGTTGTAAAACCCCTCTGGTATGGATTCCATGGGGTGATGGCTCAATAAAAGTGGACCCACTGGATACGGTTCCTGCACCAGTTGTAAGCCACTGCGCTCGTATTGGTAGTCGGAAAGAATATCGTGATTACCACCAACCAAGGTAAACTGGACCTGGTCGAACTGAGCAACCAGCCGGATAAATTCTTCCCAAACCTGATTGTAGGCAGAATGGAATAAGTCACCGAGGATCAGCAATTCTTTGGGCTGAAAGTCTATCAGTAGGGACAGCAGTCGATCCCAAGTCTCGTTTCCAGCTTGTTTGGGTACCGGAATACCTTCTCGCCGAAAATGTTGGGCTTTCCCCAAATGAAGATCCGCCACCAGAAGCGTAGATCGTTCTGGCCAGTAAGCAGCCCGAAAGGGATGGAGCAATAGCTCTGCTCCAGGTATATGGATGGAAGGGAGGTTGGTGGTATTCATCATTTAGTTCCGTACAACACCTTTGCAACCGCCGCTGGTCGATCGGTAGCGAATATATCTACTCCTAGGTCTCGGTGTTGCAGATATAACTCATCGCCCCGGGCTGCGGCTTGTTTATCGAGGTTACCTAGTGTTCCCAGAATACAGGAAATCCCCTCGTCGTGTAGCTGTTTATAAAAGCGAGCTTCTTTTAATCGAGTACCGGTAAAGGCAACAATCTGGGTAGAAGGGATGCCGGTGGCTTTAAATCGATCTAATTCTTCTTGGTTGCGAATAGATACCGACATCATCAAACGCGGGTTGAGGTTATGTACTTTTTGGGCGTCCTTGAGATTATAAACGATGACCATGATGTAGCTTTCGGCCTTGGCTTCCTCCACTTCTGCCACTACCTGCTCAAATGGAACACCGCGCTTTACATCAAGCGATAAGATCGCTTTCCCACGCCCCCATGCTAAGGTCTCCATCAGAGTAGGTACCTCGAAGTTTGTGGCCGCCCCATCATTATCAATCAGCTTTAAGGTCTCCACATAAGACCAGGGTTGGTCGCTAACTTTACCGGTGCCGTTGGTAGTGCGATCTAGACTATTATCGTGCATGAGGTAAAGTACACCGTCACTACTTTGTACAACGTCCATTTCCAGAATGGAAGGCGCGTAGCCAATCGTATTCTCAAAAGTCTCTAGGCAGTTTTCGGGAAAACCTGCTTCGGGCCCACCGCGGTGCGCACTGATTAAGGCCGGATTGTCGGATTTCCATACAAAGGCTTCCCTGAGGCTCTCTGCATCTGCAAATTGTAGGTTGGGAAGGCGGTCTGCCGTTTCTTGAGGGGCTTGGGTAGTACCTCGGCAGGCGGTCAGTAATAGAATACCCAGGGAGAAATAAAGAATACGCTTAAAAGCCATGAGCTGGTTTTCTTGATGAGCCACAAAAATAGACAAAGTGCTCCTTTGAACAATAGTCCAAAGGAGCACTTCTTTTTTACCGATCCTTCCGTTTGTAGGCTGGCCAGGATTAATCAAACAATTGGCTGACCCAAATAGTGATAACTCGCTCGGCGTAGTTGATCACTACGGGTAGACCGGTTTGGGTTATTCCCGTTGTCAGAATGCCATTGTTTTCAAACTCTTTGAATAAGTAGAATTCTAACCGATCCTGATAACCAGTGTAGTACGACAAGTAGCGTTCAGTTTCTTGTCGAACGCGGTCGTAGGAAAACCAGTTATCAGCATCGAATTGATACAGCCAAAAGGCGAAGGTAAAACTCCCATAATGGCCATCGTCGTAGTGGTCGTAGTAGCTTTTGCGCAAAATCTGCCCTGCGAGCTCTGCGGCTGTTGGGTTGTTAAACTGCTCCATGGACATCTGTTCTACTTTTTCGGCCAGAAAGTCCACGAGCGTAGAAGTGGATTCAACGGTGGCTAAGAATTCATCTTCATCCAGAAAATGATAGGATTGATAATCCAGTTCCCAGTTCTCGAAGATCACTCCATTATACATATGGTTGCGGAAGGCCAAGGCCGCTGGCAGGCAGATGTTCTCAATGATATCGTTGATCTTATCCTTGCCCAGTCCTTGGATGGCTTCTACCTCGGAGAATTCCCGAAAACGCCGGTAGCGAAGTCCTTCGCGGGTTTCGAGGATGCGTTTGGCGACTGTATCGCCAATAGCATAGCCACGACCACTGGGCAGGTCTTCATTTTCTGCCGTTTTATCCTGTATCTCTTGGGTGAGATCTTCCAGGGTTTTCGCTTCGTTGAGGAATTGGAGAAGTCGATTGATTTTCCAGTTTGGGATCTTGGCCATGTCTTTTGTTGGTTTGGTTAGACAAAGTCGACTACCGACGGCTGTAAATACTTTGTGAACTAAGTAAATGAATATTTTGACCGAGGAAATTTTTGTGCAGATCAAGGCGCGGCGGAGTCTCGTAGCCGTAGCTACGAAGGCGAGTACGTAACGATGAGCTGGGCAAAAAGAACCCGTCAAAAAGTTTAGAAATTTAGTTTACAAAGTAGTAAAGGTGACAAATGATTATTAAACCCCCAATTTTCTTCGACGGATAACCCGCATAACTTGGATTGGAGGCCACCGTTAAGGGTTTAAATGAATCTATAAAAGGAAGATAGGGGAAGCCCGGCATTTGCCTGACTTCCCCTGTCAAAATGTATCAGAAAATAATATGTAATCGTGTGGAGGTTATCGGATAAGCTAGTTTGTTCCTATAATTCCTCCAGAAGGTGGGCTTTGGCGTATCCAGTCATACTCCCGTAGGATACTTTCCACCAATAGCGGTTTGTTTTCTCTACAATGGTAACGGCTTCTCCTTCGCCCAATCGCGTTAGGACCGGAGCTTGAGAATTCGGTGTTTGTCGTAAACTCGTTCGTTGTACAATCTCAAATTGCGTATCGTACACGATCATGGGGTCGGATTTTGGGCTGGCCTCCTGGATCGTAGCATCGGCTGGAGCAAAGTAAAAAGCGCCATCCGGAACGGCTAAAGGTTCCACGGTTGGTGCCGCGGGCTCAGGGCTTTTCACCGTCAGTACAGGACTCTCCAAAACAACTTCGGTAGGCTTTTCACCAGAAGCCTCTAGTAGAGCCGCCTTCACAAAACCGGTTTGCCCATCCCAAGTCATTTTCCACCAATAGTTATTGGTCTTTTCGACTAGGGTTAGTTGGTCGTTGCTCGATAGGCGATGTAGCACTTTATTCTTGGAAGAAGGTCCGGTGCGGAAGCTCGTCGGCTGGGTAACGGCGTACCAAGTGTCAACGATTTCGGTATAAACCGGAGTGGGTGCCTTGGCAACAAATTCAGTAGGGAGGGAAGCGGCCGGTAATCCTTTTTGGGTAAACTCTCCCTCTGGAGCAACTGCGGGAATAGCTCTGGAAGCCACGGGCTCCGCGGGTTCGTCAGGCACTTCTTCTAGCAGTTCGGCCGGCAATAAAAGAACGGAGTTGATCCAGCCTTCATAGCTGCCCGTTTCTACTTGCCACCAAAATTTGTACTTCTTGGATTTAACCGTAACGTCGTCTCCGGCCATAATCTCGGCCAGAACGGCCGTATTGCCGTTGGGGCCACGATGTAGCGTAGTCGTTTCAGACACTACGTAATGAATGTTTTGGGATGGAGCACGCTTTTGGCTCAGATCCTCGCTAGGGTCGGCTGGTTCGGGGGCTGGTGATTGTTGGTTTGGTACTGCAGGGGGAAGACCGATCGTATCGGTGGTCGAGAGTCCGGTTTCCACTCCTGCGATTTCTACAAACTCCCCAGTGGGAACAGCTGCTAGCAACGTTGTCGTCGCGAGCAAAGCACCCAGGGTCAAGCTAGCCAAACGACGGCAAACCCTCGTGTTTTGTAGTTCTCGCATAATAATTCTATTTATTGCAAACACTCCACCGGTAAGGGGGGAGAGTGGTTGCAAACTCAAAAAAATACACGTGTAATCGATCCGTAAGTAGCAATGCTATACGCTACTAGAGCACAGAGCAAATCTCTTTGTTCGGTAATCGGTATTAAATCGTCGTGTGTGTGTTGGGATGTGCGTAAACCACTTGGTCGGCTATTATTTGGACAGCCAACTTCGAACATGGTCACTTCCCGCGGGGCCTCAATCCTGCGGGTTACCCTTTAGGTGGAATGGATTAACTGGTTATAAGGGAAAGGTGCTTAGATCAAACATAGTTTTTTGACCAAATTGACAACTTCGCCGAACGACTCCAGTTAGAGCCATTCCGTTTTGCTAGCTTTAGTACCTTGATGTGTGTAGTTTCTATATATACGTCCCATTTTGGACGCATTGGCCCTATGGACCCTTGCCTATTATTTCAACAAAAATACGGAATTGTCGCTTGCCTTGCTTTGCTATGGACTAAAATTTTCTAATAGCAAGGTGTTTACGGATGGTAAAACGTACAACGGGCCGTGTTTATGATACGCTGCCCGTTGTTTTTCCCGATCGAAAAAAGACTTAATTTTTTAACTCAACAGGAATTACACGTACGCGAACCTTCCGATTTCTTCGCAAAACGAGTAATTCGCAGGATTGGTTGATTGAAGTCTCATCCAATAATCGATGTAAATCATCGATCGAATTAATCGTATGCTGATTCATGCCAATGATCAGATCACCTTTTTCCAATTCGGAATTGTAAGCGGGGCCATCGGCTTCTATTTGTTGAATCAGAATTCCTGAGTTAACTTCCAGTTGATGCCGTTTTACCAATTGGGCATTCAGTTTAACCATCTGGCCGGCAATTCCAATATATCCGCGACGAACTTTTCCTTCCAGAATGAGTCTACCTACAATATATTGAGCCAAGCTGGAGGCTACGGCAAAACACAATCCTTGTGCCGGTAAAATCACTGCGGTGTTGACGCCAATCACCTTCCCTTGACTATTGACTAGCGGGCCTCCGGAGTTTCCTGGATTAAGGGCCGCATCCGTCTGGATCACATCATCAATCAGCCGACCACTCTCCGAGCGTAAGGTTCGACCCAAGGCACTCACGACACCGGCGGTAACGGAGTACTGAAAACCGTACGGATTACCAATAGCTACAGCCAGTTGTCCTACTTGTAATTGATCCGAATCGGCAAACGTTGCAATGGTTAGTCCTTCGGCATTGATTTGAATAACGGCGAGGTCTGTCGCAGGATCTTCCCCAATGAGTGTGGCGTTAAAACTGCGGCCATCCTGCAAATTGACCTTGATTTTTTGTGCACCGTGAATGACGTGACTGTTTGTCACGATGTATCCGTCGGATGAAATAACGAAACCCGAACCCGTTCCGTAGGGCGATCTGTCCCGGCGGCTCGGACGATGGGTCTTTTGGGATTTTTGTACCTGAATTTGAACGACGGCCTCACTGACCGTTTTAGCTACTTGAGTGACGGTCTGACTATATGCATCGAGGATGGGACCGTCATTAATAGCTGCGGAATCTTTACCGGATTGTTCTTCCGATAGATTCGAGGATAGGTAATGTACCATAAGGCATTCATTGATGCAGGAAACTGGAAGCATCTGCGGGTGATAAATGGCCCAGGCAAAAACCGCTTATTCAATTTTTGCTTGGTGGGAGAAATTCCCTGGTTTGTGCTTGCTAAAAGGCGATAACCGTGCCAGAAAATATATCGGAAAAAATGGCAGTATACTGTTGTTTTATTCTGTCAAATAAGCAGGTGGGAGTGAAAATAGAAAGTTGATTGAGTTAGTTTGGAAAAATATTTTGGGATGCTAAAAAGAAGCAGGCCTTGTGATTTTCTCACAAGGCCTGAACGGTGGTGCAAGTCTATTTTGACTCGCTATTTCGCTAGAAACTAGTTGCCTAAGATCAAGGGAAGACCCTCGTCTCCACCTCCCACAACAACGACTTTTGAGTTCGGAGAATTCGCTAATTCTAGCGTCGCTTCAATCCCTTTATCCCGCAAGATATTGTTGGTCAAACTGGCGTTCAGAATTCGGTTCGCTTCGGCTTTTGCCTCGGCTTCGATGATCTTCCGCTCTGCTTCTTTCTTTTCCTGCTCCAGAATGTATTCGTAGGTCAGGGCGGTTTGTTCCGCTTTAATCTTGTTTTCGATCGCGGCCCGTACTTCCGATGGAAGCTCGATATCCCGGATTAGGGTAGCCCGTAGCTCTACGTAGTTTTCTTGAAGTTTCTTAGACAGGTCTTCCTGGATTAAGGTTTGTACTTCGTCCCGTTTGGTAGAGTACAATTCTTCCGGATTAAACTGCCCGATTACCTTCCGTACTGCGGAACGAACTTCCGGACGTACCAGTGAGTTGGCATACGATTCACCGAACTTTTCGTGGAGAGATGCAATATCATTATGGCTTGGATTTACCCGCACTGTAACGTCTACTTTAATATTCAGACCGTTGCTGGAAAGTACTTCCATTTCTTCTTCCAACTGGGCTTCTCGTATACTGTAGGTAAACATTTGATTCCAAGGTGCCTTAATGTGGAAACCCGGCTCGTATACTCTTTCTTTATCCAATCCGCCACTGAATGGTTTAAAGAGGACTCCCTTTTCGCCAGCGTCGATGGTTAGGAAGATAGAGCTAGAAAGAGATAGTACAAGTATGAACCCAAGGAATATGATTACTCCAGAAGTGATTAATCTGCGTTGATTCATTGGTGTATTTATTTTTTTTAATATTAACAAGCGTCATACGGTTCGGTTTCTTTTTTTCTATCAGTAGATTCGAAATACCGACCAATTTTGACTCTGAACGGAAATTAAGAAAAATTGTACGGCCATAGGACTTATGGGGGGGTGATATTCATGGATTTTGCGACTACCTTTGTTCTGTCTTTAACGATCTGGCCTATGGGGTACCGCTATTTTTTACTACTCTGTTTTTTCGCGCTCTGTACACGGGGAGTGGCACAAACACCCGAGCGGCTGCCTTTTTTCGAGCCCTCGGATACACTGCACAAAACCCGTTTTTGGAGTAGTGTAGGGGTTGGGGCCGCGGCTTACAGCGGGGTTTCTATTGGCCTTTGGAATGCCTGGTACAAAGGCTTTGAGCTAGGCCCTTTCCAAACCTTCAATGATTGGCCAGAATGGAATCAGATCGATAAAATTGGGCATTTGGGTACCGCCTACCACGAAGCCAATTGGGTCTTTCAAGTGGGCAACTGGATGGGGTTGCCTCGTAAAAAAGCGATGTGGACTGGAGTAGTTGTTGGCTCGGCCTTACAATTGACGGTAGAAGTGATGGATGGTTTTTCCCAGAAGTGGGGCTTCTCCGTCTACGATTTTGGCTTCAATACGCTAGGGGTTTTCTGGTTTGCTGGACAAGAATTAGCTTGGCAAGAACAACGGCTGGTTTGGAAGTTTTCCAGTAGTCGGCCCCCTTATTCTGCCACTTTAATTCGCTCTCAAGACGGTCTAACGACCACCACGTTACAAGCACGCGCTTCCGATCTGTACGGGACCGGTTTATTTGAAACCTTGTTGAAAGACTACAATGGTCAGACGTACTGGCTCTCCACCAACATCTATTCTTTTTTGCCAGAACGAGCCGACCGTCGGTTCCCTCGCTGGCTGAATGTGGCGGTAGGGTACGGAGCGGACAATATGTACGGGGGATTTGAAAATGCCTGGCCCGCCGAAGATCCCGTTTTTTTTGCCGATCAGTATCCCCGGTACCGCCAGTTTTATCTCTCCTTCGATGTTGATTTTACCCGGATCGAAACTCGTCGGCCCTGGTTACGCGCCGTTTTTAAGGCTATCAACTTCATCAAAGTGCCAGCTCCTACACTCGCCTTGGGTATTCCATTCGAGTGTAGG
>JBCDIO010000067.1:0-9806 GCA_038748815.1 Bacteroidota bacterium | reverse complement strand
CATGCGCGGTGACATCCTGTATGATCGTAAACAGTACGATCAGGCGGAGTCGCAGTTTGAAAAGGCGTTAGAAATCGATCCGGAATATCAAAGCCTCGTTTTGTACAAAGTTAGTTTTGCTGAATGGAGGCAAGATAAGTTTGATGAAGCAGCTGATCATTTGGAAGCTTATTTGGCGACTAATCCAAAATCCACCCGCCAACGAGAGGTCGCTACCGAAATGCTGGAAGGTAGCCGGTTTGCCGCAGAAGCCATGCGCAATCCAGTTCCTTTTGAACCTAAGCGGATGACCCCCAATGTCAATTCTGCGGATGCTGAATACCTGCCGGCAATCACCGCCGACGGGCAAACCCTCATCTTCACCCGAGTCGTTAATAATCAAGAAGATTTTTACCAATCGTTCCAGACTCCCGATGGCTGGTCGCTAGCGGTACCGCTAGAGCAGATCAATACTCCGCTCAATGAAGGTGGACAAACCATATCGGCTGACGGTCGATTCCTCCTTTTTACCGCGTGTAATCGGCGCGAAGGGGAAGGACGTTGCGATCTCTTTTACGCGGAAAAGATCAATGGTAACTGGTCCGCGGTCAAGCCCTTGCCTCGTCCAGTAAATACCGGAGCCTGGGAGTCCCAACCGTCTATCTCGGCAAATCGTACAGAGCTGTTTTTTGCGAGTGACCGCGGGGGGGGACTTGGTAAAAAAGATATTTGGGTTTCTACTCGTCTGGCGAATGGTAAATGGTCGGTGCCGACCAATGTGGGACCCAGTATTAATACAGGAGGAAATGATAAGGCACCCTTTATTCATCCCGATGGTAAAACGCTCTATTTCATGTCTGATGGCCATCCTGGCATGGGTGGTTTTGATCTGTATCGAGCCCAACGCCAGTCAGATGGTAGTTGGGGGAAGGCCGAAAATTTAGGTTTCCCAATCAATAGTACGGAAGATGAAGGTGCGCTGATGGTTAGCCTTGATGGTCAAACCGCTTATTTTGCCAGCGACCGAAATGACCTTGATCGCTTGGATCCCAGTGCCGAGAATCGCCCGTTGATACCCAGTTATGACCTGTTTACTTTTCCTTTGTACGAAGCAATGCGTCCCGAAGCGGTTACGTACGTACGGGCTACTGTGGTCGAAAAAGGAAGCGGAAAACCACTGCAAGTTGATGTTTCAATCCGGGAGGTAGATTCGGAAGATGCTTTGTCGCTAACCTTTGCTACGGATAACGAAGGAACCTTCTTAACAACCCTGCCAGTAGGCCAGAATTATGCGCTCAACGTGCAGAAGACGGGTTATCTTTTTTACTCCGACTATTTTGCGTTAGCCGAAGCCAGTACCTTTTCGGGAAAGCCCTACGAGTTGCTCATTGAACTGATACCCGTACCCGAAGACTTTGGAGGAGAGCTAGAGGCGGAGCAACCCATTGTTCTTAAGAACGTCTTCTTCAACTCGGGCTCCGCTGAGCTTAAACCGAGCTCAGAGCCGGAGTTAAATCTCTTGTATCAGACGCTGGTTGATTACCAAAAATTAAAAATCGAACTGCGTGGTCATACCGATAATGTCGGTTCCGATACCGATAATCAACGGCTATCCGAAAATCGGGCAAAAGCCGTTTACCAGTATCTCATTGACCGGGGCATCGAATCGGCGAGGTTGCAGTTTCAAGGCTTTGGGGAAACCCAGCCCGTCGATAGTAACGAAACGGCCATTGGACGTAGAAATAATCGGCGTACGGAGTTTGTGATCCTGCCCTAAGAGGCTTTAGATCATCCGTCGTGATTTCAGTTCTAGGTACTTATTAATGGTGTTGACGGATAGTTCTTCCGGTGCGGTGAGAATGGTTTGAATTCCGTACTGCTGAAGCTTTTGGACAAGTTGTTCCTTTTCTGCCAGAAATTTACGAGCAATAGTCTGCTGGTAGATTTCCTCGACCCGAGATACTTCGCGTTGGCTAAGGGCCTTGATTTCCGCATTCTCAAAAAAGACTACTACGAGTAGGTGAACGGCATTCAAGCGGCGCAGAATGGGTAATACTCGCTCCAAGCCGTACATACTCTCAAAATTGGTAAACAACAAGAGTAAGCTCCGACCACTAATCATCCGGCGAATGGCTTGGTACAGCAGTTCGTAGTTTGCCTCTAAACGACCCTCCTGTTCTCGGTATAAAGCTTGTAAAATTTTATTGAGATGACCCGGGCGACGATCGGCTTTCAGGCTGCTACCAATTTTATCGGAGAAGGTAATTAGTCCCGCCTTATCGTGCTTTTGCAACGCAATATTAGACATGACGAGTGCCGTGTTAATGGCATAGTCCATAAGGCTCAGCCCGGCAAAAGGCATCTTCATGATGCGACTCTTATCGATGACGCAGTATACCTGTTGAGAACGCTCGTCTTCGTACTGATTGACCATGAGTTCCCCCCGGCGGCCTGTGGCTTTCCAGTTAATACTGCGATAATCGTCTCCCCGTACGTAATTCTTAATTTGCTCGAATTCGTAGCTATGCCCAATCCGCCGAATCTTCTTAATACCCTGCTGTAGGGATAGCTGATCGAAGGTATGTAAAGCGTACTGCTTCATCTGCTGGATCGAGGGATAAACGGGAACCTCCTGGGCGGCTTCGGTCGTCTGTCGAAGTAAGAAAAAACCGAGAGGCCCGCGTAAGAATAGTTGAATGTCTCCAAATTGATAAGCTCCTCGACTCGTAGGCCGCAAATGGTAACGAACGACTTTTTCCTGGCGGCCTTCCAATTGGAGTTCGTGGTTATTTTCTCTCCATTGAAATTCAACGGGCACTTCGTCAATCAGTTGAAAAGTATGCTTTCGATCACTCCGATTGCGAATATCTAAGCGAACTTCATTGTTGTCACCCAAAGAGAAGGCAGCCGGTATTTGACGCTCAGTATCAATTGGTTTTCCCCAACGAATCAATACCATTACATCGACGAGCATCAAGGCCAGAATAAGGGTAAAGCCGGTTAATGCTACGGGGAATAAAAAACTCCATACAAAGCTGAGGACGAACAGCACGATTACCCCTGCCCACCACCAAAAAAAAGGAGTAGTAAGAAATAAACGTTGCCAATAGTGGCCAAAATTTTGCAGGAATCGTTGGATCATATTTAGCGAGGGACGTCGATTTTTTCAATGATTTCTTGAATGATATCCTCCGTTTGTACTCCCTCCATTTCTCGTTCTGGAGTTGGAATGATCCGGTGGTTGAGTACGGGCTTAGCGACGGTACGAATATCATCGGGGGTAACAAAATCTCGACCCCGCATCCCGGCAATGGCTTTTGACATTTTCATTATCGCTAGAGATGCCCGTGGAGAGGCACCCAGATACAGGTCACCATTATTGCGAGTTTCGTGGACCAGCGCAGCAATATAATCCAATAGCTCGTCCTTGATTCGAACTTGCTGGATTAAAGCTTGGCATTCTTTAATTTCAGTGGCGGAGAATACAGGTTTAACCTCGGCCTGTACCTGCTGGTTAAAGTCTTGCCGGAATCTTTTGAGAATGGTTTTTTCTTCTTCTAGGTTTGGGTATTCCAATTTAAGCTTGAGTAGGAAGCGATCAAGTTGCGCTTCTGGAAGGTTGTAGGTTCCCTCTTGTTCGACAGGGTTTTGGGTCGCTATCACAAAAAAGGGTTCTTCCATAGGGTAGGTATTCCCATCCATGGTAACCTGGTATTCTTCCATAACTTCAAACAAGGCCGCTTGGGTTTTGGCGGGGGCTCGGTTGATCTCATCAATTAGAACCACATTGGAAAAAATGGGTCCTTTACTGAATGTGAAGTTAGAGTTCTGCAGGTTGAAGACCGTTGTCCCGACTACGTCACTGGGCATCAAATCTGGAGTAAATTGGATACGCGAAAAATCGACGGCTAAGGTTTGAGCCATGAGTTTGGCACTTAATGTCTTTGCAATGCCAGGGACGCCTTCTAATAATACGTGTCCTCGTACAAACAGGGCGGCCAGCAGTAGCTCGAGCGCTTGATCTTGGCCTACAACGACCTTCTGAATCTCGTCCTGGACCAACTGCACAGCCATCTGCACTTTGCTAAGATTGATCCGGTTTTCCGTCCAGTCATTCGTGGGCTCTGAAGAAGGAGGAGTCGGTTGCTCAAATTCAGGATTGTTTTCTTCACTTAGCATAGCTACTTACTGGTTTGGTAAAAGGTATTTAGTACCTGGTGAAAATCCCGCAGCTTGGTTTCTTTGATTTGTAGGCTGCGATAGATTGATTTGTAGGATGCAAGGATTTGCTCGATCAGTTCGATGGAGGTGCCGGTCTTAGCGGCTAGGTTTTCTAACTCTTCTGCTTCGGGCTGATCCTTTAAATTAAATTGGTATCGATCGCGGAGATGATTCCGCCACAGGCGCATTTTCTGTAGGGCTAGCTTCCGGTGATCATTCTGACTAAGGTACAACTGACTGATCATTTGGATGAATTCGAGAGAGTTGTTTTTATTTTCTGCCAATACGGGTATGATCCGTTGTCTCCTTTTGGCCCTAAAAAGTAAAAATAAAACGGCTGCCGTCAGGGTCAGATACCAGGCCCAGGCCAGCGAGGGTTGTGATAGAATATATTGGAGTGGTCCTTGCGAATCAAAGGTTTTTCGATAACCGCTACCGGAATTGTTCAAGCTACGAGCGAGTGCATCGGTAATTTGGTTGTAATCATCCCAATAAATAGGTCCATCGGAAAGATTTTCGAATACTTGCGATACGTAGTCCCGACCACTTGGTTTAATAAATTGATAATTGGTGAAAGCAAGGGGCGTGAGGTGCACGTAAACGCTTCCGGCTCCGTAACGAAGTCGGAAGAAGTTAATTCTGCCTTCGCCCAAGGTCCCCATTGCTGCTAGTGTATCCTCTGAGGAACAGTAGAAAAAGTAGTCATTCAGATAAGACCATTCTCGATAGATAATTTCTTTTTTGCGGACCTGGCTAATCGTGTAGTCCGAGTACAAAACCTCTCCATTCTTCAGAAAGGAAAGATTGACCAAGGTGTCTCTTACTTCGTTTGGATAAAACGATTCACTTTCCGCACATTCATCGGGGTAAATGATGTCTAACAAGTCCTCGGGGAGGGTTCGTAGAATGAAGAGCGCCGTATTACCCGCGCGAATAAAGGACTGGAGATGATCTTGGCTTAGCGAGTCAAGATAAATTCCTTGTCCAATGAAAATATAGTTGCTTCCGGCGGAATCTAGGGGCAAGTTATTCGCTAGGGTGTCATTGATTACCCGTACCGGATTTTCCTCAGACGCGGAGCGTTCCAGGGTTTGGTATAGCAGCTTTAAGCCATAGGGATCCTCCGATTCTAAGCGGTAACGCTCACGCCAGGAGTAGTTTTTTTGCCTTGGCCAAAAGGCGATAAAGGCCACTAGCAAGCCCGCCGCCACAATCCCAATTACGATATAGAAATTACGCTGATTATTCATGCGAAACAGCTTTTTCTAGGGATTGATAAATGGATTCTAACCGGGCGCGTAGACGCTTAAAAAGTGTTTCGTTCAGGCGGCGGTTTCCGTACCAAATTTGCTCAAAGATATAGGTAGCATCCTCAAACCGACGACGTAGTTCGGGGTCTTTTATTTCCCGTAAATACTGACCATTGGTTTTCTCTCTCTTCCAGCGAATCAGATCTCGTTGGGCGAGGCCTTGAATGATTTTGAGATAATGCAGGCGAATCGCTAAGGAGTAATCAGCGGTGCGTTCCGCTTCCTGGATGACGGGCGAAAGGCTGGCTTTTTCTAGGTTCTGTTCTAGTTCATCGACGGCCAACTGAAGGTCCTGGTTTTTCTGACCTCGCTTTTTGGCGGCGCGCTCGCCTTCCATCATATTGGCAAAGATGAATGCGATTAGGGCAACCAGCCCAACGATGAGGATTACTTTAAAGAAATTGGCCCAGAATGATTCCGAATCTCGGTCTCGAACCCGTTCTTCTTGTTCTTCTTCCCTGACTTCTTCCTGTTCAGTGCCTTCGGGAGCCCCATAATCGATCTCTTTGGTAACTTCTTTCCAAACGGCTTCCTCAATAGGTCCATTCGCATATACTGGGGCATTGCCTAGAGAAAACCCCAGGATAAAAACCATCAGATATGTGCGTATAGTGGGACTCATGATTCTTTAGCGATTCCGCGGATGCGTTTTTGTAAGCCGATTTGCTGCGCTTGTTTATCCAGAAAAGGAGCTTCTTGTATCTCCAATAGGGTGAAATAGAGCAAAAAGGTACCAATCGCCTGTATACTGATTAACTGGAGAATGAGGAAGTGGGTTGTAATGGTCAATAAAACGGACGCGATGCGATCCATGGCCGTAGCTTCCAAGGCCAGGTTCATACCAATAAACTCGAACAAGAAATAGATGACCATGGTGTCCATCAAGATGAATACCAATAAGCATATGAGTAATAATGCCAATGATAAACCGGTCATTCTGGCAAACTGTCCACGGAGTAGGGTCCAGGTTCTACGGAAAGCTTGAGGCGCATTGATTTGCTCCTGATCCATAATCATGACCCACAGCATCAAGAAGGGCAAATAAAGTAAGATCGGGAGTACAGTAAACCATTTAAAATAGGCCAAAATAAGACAAAGAATACTGATCGGAATTGCGGTCTTTAAACAAGTCAAAACAGTCCATTTTACCTTAGTTGTCAGCTGTTGAGTACGGTACTGAACCGTCATGATCATCGCGGTAAAGAGCAAGACGTGTAGTAAGGGGAGCCAGCGGGCATTCTCATTTAAAAAAAACTGTGGGAGCACTAGCAGCGTTCCGAACCGCCTCTGTTCGAAAGCGAAAAGGTCACTAGCGGGTACATTGCTAAAGCCAAAGGCTCCAATTGCAAAAAGTACACTTAATAGTAAGCCTACGCCAGCTAGGACACCTCCCCAGAGGCGGTATAGAGTAAAGGTGCGAGCGAATAGTTCTCCGGTACCACGAATGACTCCTAAGGAAAGTTGGGTAGGCAGGTCTACCGGAAGTGGATCTTTAAGACGGTCTGAAAAGGCTCCATTTTTGGCCAAATACCTTGGATACCAAACGAAGTAGCCGAGGATAAACGCTAGACAAAGTAAAATGAAGCCAAGGCGTATTGCATCGGGGGTTTCGGTTTGTCGAGTTAGGTAGCCTTCGATAAATCCTGCGGTTACGATAATTGGCGCAATACCAACCATGATTTTCATGCCCCTTCGAGCAGAGATTTGGAAAGCTTTGAGCCGGCTCAATGTACCCGGAAATACCAGGCCCCTACTCATCGTTAGGCCCGCGGCTCCGGCAATGATGATGGCCGAAATCTCGAGGGTACCGTGGGTCCAGATAGTCAAAAAAGATTCCCAGAAAATATCTCTTTCAATAAAGAAGTATTGGAAGGTGCCTACCATGACCCCATTTCGGATCATGATCCCGATGGTGCCAACGGCAAATAGAGCTCCGGTGGCGAAGGTGAGCAAGGCCACAAAAAGGTTATTAGCGGTAATACTTAACGACATGCCGAAAGCTCCCGCTTCTTTGTAAACGGCCATGGGATCACCTGATTCAATATTTTGCAGGGTCATATCTACATAATCCTGTCCCAGAATAGTGGAAGCAAATTCGGGAGCCATATAGCTAGAAAGAGCACCAATGAGCATAGCCCCAACGAACAAATAAAAGGATAGCCGGAATGCAGGCCTTGATTCCCAGACAAGCTGAGGAAGTTCCAAGGTCCAGAAATCCAGAAACCGGGATCGGCTACCCCGACGGGTTTTGTAGATATTGAAGAAAACCTTCTGTGCTAGATTATTGAGGTATACACGTACAGAACGATTTGGATAAAAAGTACGTGCGTAGGAAAGGTCATCCGTAATTTGGATGAAGAGGTTGTTTAGTTTATCGGGGTCCTTTTTTGGTTCTTCCAGAATCTCCTCAAATTCTGCCCATTTTTCCTTGTTTTGATCGATAAAACGGGATTCGCGCATGCGTATAAAAATATTTCGGCAGACTTGGAGCCTTTTAAAATTTGTTTAAAATTTCATCAACTTGCACGCTCTTGCTCAATCATAGAAATTTAAACAAGCTCATAGATGATATGGATGAGTCCGTTTAACTTGGGCATCGCTCATTTAATGCGGCCACCCGTTTTTACATTTAGCCTTTTATGCCAGAAGGACTTCGCTTAGGGTATGTCGGAGGCAAAAGCCCCCTTTTAAAAAGCTTTGTAAAGAAAAAAAACGATTCGCAGAAAACAATTGTTGCAAGTCACGGACTGGTACTTTTAGCAGTATCCTTCTAATTTTAGTAAATTCCAAACGAAGTACCAAGTGGCTCTGTCATTTTCGCATAATTATTGAGTCGCCAAAACCGCTTAGACTTACATGGAAACCATCGAAATCCTTACCAGTCAGAATGTTCGAATCGAATACGATCTAGCATCTCTACGCGATCGCATGTTAGCCTTCTCTATTGATGTGGTTGTGGTGGGTATTTCTTACCTCATTCTCGTTTCCATTTTGAGTGCCACTATCGGAGGTCTAGTCAATGAGGGAATGAATGGCTACTTCGTATACGGCTTGCTTCCCGTTTTCGGATTTATGATTTATCAGTTGTCTTGCGAAGTGTTGCGAGACGGGCAGTCTTTTGGGAAATCAGTGATGAGTATTAAAGTTATACGCTTGGATGGTAAAGAACCGAGTTTAAGTGATTACTTACTTAGAGCCGCTTTTCATTTAGTAGACTCCATTCTATGTTTGGGAGTTGTAGCTTCTCTGCTCGTGGGGTCTTCCCCTAAGCGACAGCGGTTGGGAGATCTAACGGCGAATACCACGGTCATTCGCACCTTACCAAGTTTGGAATTTCAATTAGAAGACATTGCTAGTATTGATTCATTAGAAAACTATCAACCGCAATTCCCGGAAGTAAAGCAATTAAAGGAAGAGGATATGCTGTTAATCAAAAGTATGATCAATCGGCATAAAGACTACCAAAATGAAGCACATCGTAAGGTGGTGAGAGATACAGTAGCACACTTACAAGAGATCTTGCAGATAACGAATCCACCTAAAGATGACATACAATTTTTGAAGACCTTGATCCGGGATTACATCGTACTTACCCGGTAGTGCATTTAGGGAGAATACCCTACCTTCGCGCAACTTTTTGTACAGAGTGCAATTATAATTGTTCAGAACACGAGTGACATGGGACGACGTAAGCGGAAGCCAACGCTGATCAAAGATTTGGAAATAACGGGGGTTGCCGATAAAGGGAAAGGCGTAGGGCGTACGCCCGATGGCCAAGTAGTATTTGTGGAGAAGGTGGCACCCGGTGATTGCGTAGATGTGTTGGTGACCCGCAAGCGCTCCAAATTCATGAAAGCGACTCCGGTTGAGTACAAGCGATTATCGGAGGATCGAGCGGAGCCATCGTGCGAGCATTTTGGGGTATGTGGGGGTTGTCAGTGGCAGCACCTTAAGTACGAAAAGCAAGTGCACCACAAGGAACAGCTCGTTCGGGATGCTGTACAGCGCATTGGTAAAGTGGAGGTAGGGGAATTTTATCCCATTCTACCTTGTGACGAAAACTTCTACTACCGAAATAAGATGGAGTATTCGTTTTCGAATACGCGATGGCTTACCGCCGAAGAATTAAAAGACGAATCAGTTTCTAAATACGAAGATGTTTTAGGTTTTCACCGCCCGGGGGCTTTCAATAAGATTGTCAATATCGAGCATTGCTGGTTGCAACCCGATCCGTCGAATGATTTGCGCAATGGAATTCGAGCGTTGGCGATTGAGCACAAGTTGCCTTTCTTCGAT
>JBCDIO010000066.1:0-9984 GCA_038748815.1 Bacteroidota bacterium | reverse complement strand
TCCCCGCCGTGTACAAGAACACGGCATTGCGGAAGGAGACGGGCAGGGCGGTCATCAATACGCCCTTGGGGACAATCTTCCCGCTGGCAGCCAACCGGCTTATTAATCCTGCCTTTTGTTTCCTTTTCTCAAAAACCCATCGACGTCTTCCTGGCCTTTTGGGAAGAAATGGACGAGAACTACGCCTTCTTTAACTTACGTGGCGTCGACTGGGACCAAGTCTATACGGACTACCGTCCACAGATCACAGAGAATATGAGCGATACCGCGCTCTTCGAGGTGCTTACCGACATTCTGGCCCCCTTTGAAGACGGGCATATCAACCTCCGATCCAAAGAACCTAAACTTAAATTTACCGGTGGCCGCCCGGTACCTTTTGAGGAAGCTTTCTCTACCGATAGCCTCCTGCGAAACTATTTCGGTGTGGTGGATGCTACCCTGAATGCCAACGGTTTTACCCCCCTGGAACGAGCGGGTCCCATTCTAAGTGAGAAAACGGCCCTCTACGACCATAGTGTTTACGAATACAGCCAGAGTAGTAGCTACGGATATATCAAGATTTCCTGGTTCTTTCACGACTATGAGAATGTGCAGAAAATCGCCGGGGTGGGCAAAGACAAGAAAGCCTTCGTTGAGGACTTCGAAGAGATCTTCAACCAGCTCAAAAACAAAGAAGGCCTTATTCTGGACCTCCGCAATAACATCGGCGGGGTAGACGGCTACCCGGAAGAATTGGTCGCTTACTTCAGTGATGAGAAGTTCGCCGGCGAATTTACGGCCATCCGTAAAAAGGATCATCGGGAAGCCTTTACGGAGCCCAAGCCAACCTGGGTCAAACCAGCTAAAGGCTATGTCTTCAAAAAGCCGGTAATCGTCCTGGTCAACGGTATGACGGTAAGTGCGGCCGAGGAGTTTGTGCAAATGATGGCAGGCCTGAAACAAGTGACCATCGTTGGCACACCAACCCAAGGGGCTTTATCCGATATTTATGAGACGAAGCTACCCAACGGTTGGACGTTCACCTTCTCCAATATGCGCTTCTACGATGCGGAAATGAAATGCTGGGAGGGTACGGGTATCCCGGTGGATGTAGAGGCCCAAAATACCCTAGAGAACCTAAAAACACGCAAAGACCCGGTTTTACAAACGGGTATCGATCTGCTAAAAGCGGGCTGGTAGCCACGTTGCAAAACCACGTTGCGAACCACGTTGCGTACAACGTGGCCGCGAAACGCGTGATGCGAAACGTGGCTAATGCTCCAAGGGGTTGGACTTAGGCGTCGAAATATATTCCAAGGCCGGAACCTTTTTTCCATCGAAGTCAAAGTAAGTTTCCTGCAGATCGGCCACGGCTACCAATACTTCAGGGTGTTGTTCGTCCGGGTAAAGATGGTCATATCTAAAGGGTACTATGGTATTCCCTGCGCGGTCAATCAAGCCGAAATAACCACTCTTTTTAACGATAAAATGGGAGATTCCGGACTGATTCTTCCATGCTTGCGGGTGTACGAATTCAAATATGGGCGGCAGAATCACCTCTCCATTGCGATTGAGTAAGCCTACCGGATAGCCTGCCAAATCGCTATAATCTGGAAAGATTTTCCTTGGGAAGGAGCGAGCGCCGAGTTCGGCTTCTTGATCATAAATACGGAACAGTGTTTCCGGAAAATCGGGCATTGGGACTAAATGGGAGGTAATCTGAATATCCAAGCCTAGCTGCTGCCTCATCGCCGCCTCCTTGGAGATGAACGCGCGCACGGGGCGTAGTTTCCGTTCCTTAATCCCTCTGCCCTGGACATTGTACGTATGCAGGATTTCGCCCAGGGTATCTCGCAGCATGTAAATATTGGCTTTATGTGGAGGAGCATCCATGATCCAGTGTAATGCCCGGGGTTCGTCCAAATCCTTTTGTCGATAGTAGCGATGCCAAGCCGCTTCGTAATCAATAATGATTAGTTGCTTTCCTTCTTTAAAGGGTTGGTACAGTGTGTCAGGGATAATTCGCTGAAAATCAACATCCTTTTTCGAGGGAGCAGCAGGGGTTAGCCAGAAGAGGAGTACGAATAAGAGAGTCATACCTTTGAGATGCGACGAAAGGGAAAAAGGGTGGGTTTAGGTATACTCTCCAACCGTAAAATAGCAATAATCACGTTGCATGCAACGGGGTTATTGCTATTTTACGGGGCCAAAAATTTACTACATGCCAGCCCACCCAAAATTAATCGCCCAGTTTCTCGGCCCGGTCCTCTTCTTCCTCATCCTGGGATTCGGCCATCCGATGGGACTTCCGCTGGCTGGGGTCGCCGTGTTAGCAGCTACCGTATGGATTGCCCTATGGTGGATTTTTGAAGTTACTTCCATCTCCGTCACCGCTCTGCTACCCATCATTTTGTTTCCCCTAACCGGGGCACTCAGTCTTTCTACGACTACGGCGGCCTATGGGCACAAGTACATCTTCCTATACCTCGGTGGTTTTATGCTGGCCATCGCTATCGAAAAATGGAATCTCCACCAGCGGATTGCCTTAACTATTATTGATCGCCTCGGAGTGGGGATTTCCCGAATTATCCTTGGCTTCATGGCCGCCACGGCCTTTATGTCCATGTGGATATCGAATACGGCTACCGCCGTGATGATGCTTCCGATTGGCTTAGCGATTGTCAAACAGTTGAAGGATCATCCCGATACCCCTGCCAACGAACAGCACCTTTTTGGTAAGGCACTCATGTTAGCTATTGCTTACAGCGCTTCGATTGGAGGTATTGCTACGCTTATTGGTACACCCCCAAACCTGGTTCTGGCCGGGATAGTGGAAGAGTTATACGGCACCGAAATAACCTTTGCCCAGTGGTTTGCTTACGGTTTACCCATATCGATCACCCTCTTAGTGCTTTGCTGGCTATACCTAACCCGGATTGCTTTCCACTTTGAAATGGATTCCTTTCCCGGCGGAGAAGCGGAGATCAAACGACTATTAGCGGAGTTAGGCCCCATTAGCACCGAAGAAAAGCGGGTACTCTTGATCTTTGCAGCTACCGCCATGCTCTGGATGTTTCGTTCGCCGCTGCAAACCTATATCCCTAATTTGGATGATGCGATTATCGCTATGTTAGCTGGGATTTCTCTATTTATGTTACCCAGTAAAGAGGGAAAGCCTTTGTTAGAATGGGCGGAAGCCGTTAAATTGCCCTGGGGTATTATTCTGCTTTTTGGTGGTGGTATGGCCCTGGCAATCGGTTTTCAATCAAGTGGACTGGCCAATTGGATCGGTACACAGGCCACGCTACTAGAGGGCTTACCCTTATTACTCCTTCTATTTGTACTCATTGCTTCGGTCAATTTCTTAACGGAGATCACCTCCAATTTGGCAACCACCGCCATGCTACTACCCATTCTGGCACCCATTGCCCTCACCTTGGACCTGCATCCCTTCATTTTAATGGTGGCCGCCGCAACGGCTGCCTCCTGTGCATTTATGCTTCCGGTAGCCACTCCGCCCAATGCGGTAGTCTTTGGTTCAGGGTACCTGCAAATACCCGATATGATAAAAACGGGAATTTGGATGAATCTCTTTTCCATCCTTCTTTTAACCGCTATGGTTTACTTCGTTTTAAGTTGGTTATGGGGCTTCGATCCGCAGGTTTTTCCGACGGAATTTTTACCGGACTCCTAAGAATAGGTCCATTGACCGAAATAATCAGTATGACTTCTGGACAAGCTATTTTCTGTAGATAAACGCTAGTAAAACGGTTCTGGAAAGGGTTTCTGAAAAAGCCCCTTTATTTATACAATCTTCTGACACTCAATCAGTATGAAAAGGTGCACAGCCTCCGGGGCTCCCTGCATTTTTGCTTAGCTTAGGTTTGAGCAAAGACCAAATACTGATTCATGTCCATTCCCATCTATGACCTGGTAATTATAGGCGCGGGGCCTGCGGGTTCTACCACGGCGCGGGTTGCCGCTAATCTCGGACTACGAGTATTAGTTGTCGATAAACGCCAGGAGCTCGGCGCCCCCATTCAATGCTCCGGGGCGGTTTCTCGCCACGCACTGGAAGCCACTGGGGTACCTATTGATGATGAGTACATTCACGAAGCGATTTATGGCTTCGGAATTTACGATACACACGGTCAAAAAACCACCATTGATTATCGGAAAGTCAAACCCGATGAGTACGGAGAAGAGGAGGGGAAGAAGCCCCTTGGTTATGTGGTGGATCGCCGCCGATTTGATCGCTTCTTACTAACGCAAGCCGAGCGGGCTGGGGTAGAAACGATGCTCAAAACAGAAGGGCTGGGCTACTCACCCAATGGGGGCGATTATTGTCATGTGCATCTGAAGCGCTTCAATCAAACCATGGAGGTAAAGGCCAAGGTTTTGGTGGGCGCGGATGGCCTGCAGTCACAAGTAGGAAAATGGGCGGGTTTACGCACCCACATCAAGCTTTCCGAACTGGCCTCCTGCCTACAGTTTGTGGTGGATCGGGTAGAAACGGAAGGACTCCTAGAAATCATAACGGGGCATAAATGGGCCCCCGGGGGCTATGCCTGGGTATTTCCTAAAGGTCACGGCTACGCGGAGGTGGGGCTCGGAGTGATCCGCACCATGACGGATAAAAACGCGCAGTGGTATCTGGACCAGTTCTTACAGGAGAGCTTTTTAAAAGACCGCTTTGCCGACGCTCGCATTCTGGAAATACAGGGAGGAGGCGTTCCCTTGGCGGCACCGCTCCGCAAGCAATACGCTCAGAATCTCATTCTGGTTGGTGACGCCGCTCGTCACGTCAATCCGATCACCGGTGGCGGCATTCATACGGCCCTCAGCGGTGGCTTAATTGCTGCGCGCTACCTAGCCAAGGTAATTCAAGAAGGGCATCAACCTAATCAAGAGGTACTAGCTGGTTATCAAGACCTTTGGCTCGAAAAATTAGGACGGAAAATGTGGAAGTTATACGACGAGAAAACGGCCATTTTTCAAGGGCAGGACATCCCCATTCGGGACCAACAGCTCTACGAAACAATGTCAAGCTATTTCCACCCCGAATCAGAATACAAAAAGATTTAAGATCATGGGTAAACGTGAACCTGTACTATTTCAAATTGGTTGGAATGCCTGCATTCAGTGTGGTGCCTGCATCGCCATTTGTCCGCAGAAAGAAAGCTTTGTTTCAGCTTTTGACACCATTGCGGTAGATCGCCCCTGCGATATTGCCTGCATGAAGTGCGAGGATATCTGTCCGGTCACAACCATCACGCATATACCCGTCCCATCGGCGGTAACTCCTTCCGCTAATCTTTTTGTTGGTCAATAATTTACTCATTGCCTTTGCACCAAATTCGATTGATATGAGACTGATGCAACACAAACGGGAAGCCTATTGGTTTTATCGCTTTCTGTCCATTTTTTATGATGATTATGTGAATCCACTTTTCTGGACGGAGGACATGCGCGAAAAAGCGCTTGACTTGGGGGACTGGAACGGGGAGAATCTGCAGGTGATTGATGTAGGTTCCGGTACCGGATTTACCACGCAAGGCATCGTAAGTAGGGTACCGGCCGATCAAGTTACCTGTATCGATCAAAGTCCCCACCAAATGTCTAAAGCAAAGGCTAAAGAGGATCTACAGGATTGCACCTTCCAAATTGGAGATGCGGAGAATATACCGTTCCCTACGGATCATTTTGATCGCTACGTTTCGGCAGGCAGTATTGAATACTGGCCAAATCCGGACAAAGGTATTCAGGAAGCCTATCGGGTCATCAAACCGGGCGGTCACGCTTTGATGATCGGACCCTTGGAACCGGGGACCTGGTTCTCTCGCTACATGGCCAATTTATGGATGCTCTTTCCCAAGGAGCAAGAATACCGTAAATGGTTTGAAGAGGCCGGTTTCTCTGATATCCGCTCCGTATACGTTCGCCCGCACTGGCACGATGGTAAAACCTCCCAGTACGGGATTGCCATTATGGGCGTAAAGCCAGCCGCTGGCGATTCACCGGCGGCCGTGCAAACCAAAGGAAAACAAGCGGAGCCCATGAGCATCGGCCGCCGTTTGCGTATGACTTGGCGCGTTGTAGTCGGTTCACTGGCCGGAGGTGTATTTATTCCTTTGGCGATCTTGGCCAATACTCGAAACGCTTTGCTGGGGCGCGATTCTAAACCCTTAACGAGTCAACAGCGAGTGGCCCTTCTGGGCATCCTTGTCGTCTTAGTGGGTCTTGTTTGGTTGATTATACGCTAATATGGAAACAACGACGCTTAATAAGCAAATTCAGCACTTTTACGATCAAAGTACGCAGCTTTGGCTGGATACCTGGGGTGAACATATGCATCACGGCTATTACGGTCCCGATGGCCGGGCTCGCAAGGATCGGTTTCAAGCTCAGATCGACCTAATCAATACTTTGTTAGAATGGGGGCAAGTGCAGGAGGCAAGCCGCATTCTGGACGCCGGTTGTGGGGTCGGTGGATCGGCTCGATTTCTAGCTAATAAATTCGGGGCCTCGGTGCTGGGCGTTACCCTCAGTCCCGTGCAGGCTTCTGCCGCCGCGGGCTATACCCAAAAGGCCGGCCTAACCGGCATAGTAGAGGTGCGAGTCCAGGATATGACGACCCTTGGACCGAGTGATGGCCCCTTCGATTTGATTTATTCTATGGAAAGTGCCGAGCATATTGCCGATAAAGCCGGGCTGTTTCAGCAATTCTACGATATGCTCGCGCCCGGAGGACGTCTGGTGATGGCGACTTGGTGCCACCGCGAAGAACCCCCGGCCTTAGAGCCCTTTGCAGAACGTCAACTAGAAAAGTTGTACCGCATTTATCACCTGCCTCCGATGGTGTCGATATCTACTTTAGGAAGCATGGCGCAACAAGTTGGTTTTGAACAAGTAAAGACGGAGGACTGGAGTGATGCTGTATCGCCTTTCTGGCTAGAAGTTATTCGCTCGGCGCTAATGCCTTCTAATTTTTCTGCACTACTTAGAACGGGTTGGTCCACGGTACAAGGGGCCTGGGCAATGCGCTATATGCGACAGGGCTATCGTCGAGGCTTTATTCGCTTCGGAGTCATTCAAGGAATTAAATACTAAAGAATGTCCGCTTTTATACGTTTCACACGGCCTCACACCATTATAGGTACTAGCCTCAGCATTGTGGCTTTGTATCTACTGGCATTAGCTTATTCAAGCCACGCTGGTTGGCATCTTGATTTGTTGGCTTATACTTTGTTGAGCTGCCTTGGGGCTAATGTTTTTATCGTCGGTTTGAATCAGCTGACGGATGTTGATATCGACCGAATTAATAAACCCTATTTACCGCTGGCTTCGGGGGAGTATTCGATGCGAACCGGCTACTGGCTAGTTGGTTTATCGGTAGTCGTATCCTTGGCCATCGCACTTTGGATGGGGGGCTACCTGCTGTGGACGGTCGGTTTGAGCTTATTTTTGGGGACTATTTACTCCTTGCCACCCATTCGACTGAAGCGCTTTCACTTTTGGGCGGCCTTCTGCATTATTGCGGTACGCGGCTTGATTGTTAACCTACTGCTATTCTTGCATTTCCATTCGATGATCAACGGCTTGCATACGATTCCACCCGCCGTTTGGCTACTGACGGGGACAATCTTTATCTACGGCCTAGTGATCGCATGGTTTAAGGATATTCCGGATATGGAAGGAGATTCTCAGTTTTCTATCCATACCCTGACTCTCCAGTTTGGGGCACGGCGGGTTTTCCGGATTGGAAATGGTTTGATCATTTTGGCCTACCTGAGCCTGATGATTCTACCGATCTGGTTAGAGCTCAGTATATCGGCACCTATTTTGGTGGGTGCTCATCTCTTGTTTCTGCTATTACTATGGATTGCGGGACGACGGGTGCAGCTTCAAGAGCGTGCATCTGTCTTCCGTTATTATCAGTTCATCTGGCTGTTATTTTTTTTAGAATACATCTCCTTTGCTACCGCTGGTATGGTGGGGTAAGGAGTCAGCCAACGATATAATTTCACTCGCACACAGAATGCGTTATCGGCAAACCTCCGGGTTTGCCTTTTTTATTTAGCTGCCCAGCCCTAGCAAAGGCGACTGAACCTTATCCCCTAAGGATTGGACTTTTTGAGCAATCGCCTTCCGATTAAATCCCAGACTTTTATCAACTGAAAAGCACACCGTAGGGTGTTGGGTCGCCTCTTGGTGCCGCTTGTGGGAACACATGCTGTATTGGGGCGACTACGCCTTTTGCGGGCGTGGAGATTAAGGAGAAATTGCGTAGCTTGAAAATCTCATCAATCGCCAAGCTACATGTTAGACGTTCGCACCGCCCGGAACATGCATGACTTTTTAGGTATTCTGACCTTACAAAAAGCTAACTTAAAGCAAGGAACACTGAGTGCCAACCAAAAGGAGGATGGCTTTGTTACGGTGACGCATGATATGGACCTGTTGAATAATATGCATAAGCTACTTCCGCAAATTGTGGCGGTTGACGATGGTGAAGTGGTGGGTTATGCGCTGTCAATGGATGAGGCGGTCAAAGACCATATTCCGGTACTTCAGCCCATGTTTGAAATGATCAATCGATTGACATTCCGGGGTGCCTCCATAAAATCCGGAAGTTTCTATATCATGGGACAGGTTTGTATTCATCCTGACTACCGAGGGCAAGGCCTATTTAAGGCCCTTTATGATGCCCATCAAACCTACTTTGAAGATGAGTTCGCCTACTGTATTACCGAAATTTCGAGTAGTAATCAGCGTTCTATACGGGCCCACGAAAAGGTAGGCTTCCAGAGGATTCATACCTTTACCGATGCCACCGACGAATGGAATATCTTACTTTGGGATTGGTCTTGAGATTGAGCTATTCCTGTCTGGAGAAAAGGAGGCATGACCTTTGAATGATAACCTGCTTTTGATCCTAATTCGCTAACTCGGCAATCCGTTTTTTCCAAGAATCGGTAATCATGTGTACCATTTTCCGACGTGGGAATAACCGTAACATCTGTAGGGCAAATTTACGGCCCGTAATTACATAATGCTTACCCGCCTGGAAGGCGTCTAAGCCTTCTTTTGCTACCTGATCCGGTGATTTCATATCAGCGTTTGCCGTTGGTGTTTTGCCGGAAGCCACCTTCGCAAAGTTGGTATTGGTACCCGCCGGGCACAGACAGTGTACCTGCACCTTCGTATCCGCCAATTCTCCTAGTAAAGCTTCCGTTAGACTTAGGACATAGGCCTTGGTGGCTCCGTAAACGGCCGAGTAGGGGACCGGCACCAGGGATGCCGTCGAACCTACGTTGATGATTCCCGCTTCCGGTTTTTCTTTTAGACGCGGTAAGAACAGGTAGCTAAGCTCGGTCAGAGAAGTGATGTTCAAATGGATCATCTGAAAATAATCAGTCAGGGAAAACTCTTCAAAAGCACCCCACTTACCAAAACCAGCGTTGTTGATCAATAGATCAATGCTCAGTCCTTTTTCATTGACTTCGTTAAATAGCATCTGAGCTGATCCCACTACGCTAAGATCCTGCTCTAGGGCCATAGCTGTAATTCCATGCTTTTCTTGTAAATCTTGGCAGATGGCCTTCAGTTTATCCATTGATCGAGCGACCAATACTAAGTTGCATCCCTGTGCGGCTAATAAGTATGCGAATGATTTTCCAATACCAGAAGAAGCTCCAGTTACAAGCGCGGTTTTGTTTTTAAATTGCATAGAAGCATGGTTTATGCGGACGATTATCTTGTATTCAATACAAAGATCTGGAAATACAACATGCCTCGCCTTGCTAAAAAGCAATATTTATAATCGAACTCGGCTTAAGGTGTAGGGGGAGAGTCCGAGGAAGGAAGCAATACAATGTTTCGGAGCGTGTTGAGCGGCGTAGGGGTAGTGTTCGGTAAATAGTTGATAGGCCTTTTTGGCATTACTCTGTCTGAGTTGTTGTTGGAACTGCACTTTGTTAAAAAGCACCTGTTCATAGTAAGCAC
>JBCDIO010000065.1:0-10027 GCA_038748815.1 Bacteroidota bacterium | reverse complement strand
CGAGCCAAGATGAATGAAAAGATCCTGGGGGCTGATAATAAATTTATGAAGCGTTTTTTTAACTTGGATACGAATGCGTATCAAGATGGAGCACTTGATAAAAAAACAAAGGAACTTTTAGGATTGGTAGCCTCTATGGTATTGCGTTGTGATGATTGTATTCGCTACCATTTAGGTACCTGCTTTGAACTCGGCGTAACCAAAGAAGAAGTCTTTGAGGTGTATTCCATTGCCAACTTGGTCGGTGGATCTATCTGTATTCCCCACACCCGCCGAGCAGTAGAATATTGGGAAGCCTTAGAAGCCGAAAAAGCAGGAGCATAAGACCTATTTATTGTTTTCCAAACTGAGTGCTATGGATACGCAATCTTCCTTTCTGGACCAATTAAATGATGTACAACGCCAGGCGGTAACGGCCACCGAAGGCCCGGTTTTGGTAGTGGCCGGTCCCGGGTCCGGAAAAACCAGGGTTCTTACCTTCCGTATTGCCCACCTGATCGAAAAGGGTATTCCCCCTTGGGAAATTCTAGCACTAACCTTTACTAATAAAGCGGCTCGCGAAATGAAGGAACGAATCTCCAGAGTCGTTGGAGATCGGGCTCAGCGCGTGTGGGCCGGAACCTTCCACTCCATATTTGCTCGTATTTTACGAACGGAAGCAGAAAAAATTGGCTATCCCTCCAACTTTACCATCTACGATACGGAAGACTCCAAAAGCGTAATCCGGGCAGTCTTGAAAGACCTCAATTTATCGTCAGATTCGTACAACATTAATGCGGTGAGAAGTCGTATTTCTTCGGCAAAAAGTAATCTGATCACGCCTAAGATGTACCAGGATGATACGAACCTCATGGAGCAAGATCGGATCGCTAAGCGTCCATTCTTACACAAGATTTATCACGAGTACACCGTCCGGTGCAAACGCGCTGGAGCTATGGATTTTGACGACCTCCTGTACCGTTTGTATGAGCTGCTCCAGAAAAATCCAGATGGCGTTCGGGAAAAATACCAGCAACGGTTCCGCTATTTACTGGTCGATGAGTTTCAGGATACCAACACCCTGCAGTATGCAATTGTCAAGAAATTAGTCAATTACGAAGGGAGCCTCCGTAATGTATGTGCCGTAGGAGACGATGCACAGAGTATCTATGCCTTTCGGGGGGCTACTATCCAGAATATTCTGGACTTCGAAAAGGACTTTGGTCCCTTTGGCATCCAAGTGTATAAACTAGAGCAAAACTATCGCTCGACCAACCATATCGTGCAAGCGGCCAACGAGGTGATTACCTACAATAAGCGGCAGATTCCTAAGACCATCTGGTCGGATAAAGGGGATGGCTCGCACATCAAGGTAATTAAAGCGATGTCCGATAACGAAGAGGGAAAGCGCGTAGTAGATGCCATTGTAGAACAAAAAAATAGGCATCACCTTAGCAATAAGGATATCGCGATTCTCTACCGGACGAATTCTCAGTCGCGGATTTTTGAGGAATTCTTGCGTCGCTATAATATCGCTTACAAGGTGTTTGGTGGTTTATCTTTCTACCAACGGAAAGAGGTAAAAGACATGCTAGCTTACTTCCGTTTGGCGGTAAATCCCAAAGACGAAGAAGCTTTGCGTCGGGTGATTAATTTCCCCAAGCGGGGCATTGGAAATACGACCCTGGATAAATTGAGTGCGGAGGCCTCTGCCCAGAATAAGACCATCTGGGAAATCCTACCCACCATACAGCTTACTGCACGCACCCGCACTAACATTGGGAAGTTTGTTAAGATCGTCCAGGGAGGAATCGCTAAAGCCAAACAAGCAGATGCTTACGAAGCTGCCTTGTTTATTGCCAAAAGTTCTGGTTTGATTGACGGTTTGAGAGCAGATACCACCATCGAGGGGATGAACCGCTTGGAAAACATAAACTCCTTGCTCGATGGTATCAAGGAATTCGTGGAAGGAGAGGATAGTCAAACGGGTACAGAGACGGACGATCATAGTTTATCGAGCTATATCCAAAATATTTCTTTACTCACCGACCTGGACGAAAATACCAACGAAACGGACTATGTAACGCTCATGTCGGTGCACGCTGCCAAAGGATTGGAATTTCCCTCCATTTTTGTGGTGGGGATGGAAGAGAAACTCTTCCCCTCTTTCATGTCGATGGATACGGCCGAAGGATTGGATGAAGAACGGCGACTATTTTATGTGGCCATAACGCGTTCGGAAGCTTACCTGACTTTGTCTTACGCGGTTTCTCGCTACCGCTACGGGCAAATGCGCTACAATGAACCAAGTCGATTCTTAACAGAAATATCGACCAAACACTTAGATATGGCCACCGCTGGGGTTATGTCACAGGCCTCTGGGTTCAACCGCGCGGGGGCATCTGGCTCAGGAAATCAGGGGGCCCGGGTCAGTGGCTACTTCAAAAAAACGCCAAAAGTGGGTCTAATGGTGGATCCAAAGAACTTCAAACCAACGCCCAGCTCGCAGATTCAAGTAGGTCAGAAGGTGCTGCACCTCAAATTCGGAGAAGGCAAGGTGCTTTCTATTGATGGTGGTAAAGACAACCGAGTGGCTACTATTTTCTTCAAAGCCGTAGATAACCCAAATCGGCGGATCATGCTCAAGTTCGCCAAGCTGCAGGTACTTAGCTAGAAACAGGAAACCTCGTACTTTGTAACCTACATAGATGAATATTTTGACGGAGGAAATTTTTGTTCAGATCAAGGGGCACAAGCTCGTAGCCGTAGCTACGAAGGCGAGTACGTAACGACGAGCTGGGTAAAAAGACCCTGTCAAAAAGGTTAGAAAGTACTAACGATATTCTTCTACAAACTGTAGAATCGCGTCGGCAACTTCAATGGGTTGAGTAACCATTGGTGAGTGCGCTGAGCGATCGAAGGTGATCATCGTTTTATACTCTGAGCCATAAGCAGCAAGGGCTTCTTTTCCCATGCTGGTAGGAACCACAAAGTCCCATTCTCCCCACAGAAAAAGGGCTGGGTAATCCAAATCCTGGAGTGCTTGCGTATAGTCTCGATTCTGTACACTCGACCAAATGGGCCCGTTCGAAATAATGGCATTACTCGTCGCGGTTAGGTAGTTATGGTTCGAAAAGAATACGTATTCGAAGGTACCACTAGCCTGGCTCGGATTAATGATCTGATCTGCTTGCATATAAAATTCTGCAAAGTAAGCCGACTGGTTCATCTGATTACTTTCCGCCCTACTAATCGTATTGGAATCTACGGTAGCAATAAAGTTATTGATGCCTTCCCATTCAAACTGTTGGCTGGTTCGGTTGAGCATATCAGGTAGCTTGTCTTGAAAATTGGCTAATACATGACGATCAAAACCGGCAAAATTATGAACACCGTCTACATCAATCCATCCTTTAATAAAATCAGCTTCCGGATGTTGATTCAAATAGATCGTTGCTAATCCACCACCCCAACTATGCCCCATTAAAAAGATGCCAATATCTTCTCCGTACTGGTATTGTAACGTGAGGATGAGGGCTTCTAAGTCATTGGCCAATTGGTCTCCATTTAATAGGCTAGGGTCAAAATTTCCGCCAGAATTTCCCGCAGCGCGCTGGTCCCAGTATACAACTGCCATCGATTCTTCCAACGGGTCGGAGAATTGGGGGATCGCGGTATTATAAATCTGGGCGTCGCCTCCTGGGCCACCGTGCAGCATGATGAGAAAAGTCTTGGAAGCGGTATTCCCTTCAACCACGACTGGCATTACCGCTCCATCGTGTTTAAGAAAAAATTGTTGCTGGGTTTGATCGCCGATGACAATATCTTGTTCACAAGAAGAAAATAGAATACTAGCGATCAGGAGGCTAAGCCATATTTTGGATGGAGACATTTCTTAGGCTTTTGAGAATCGGTAAGTAATACCCAATTCGGTGAAGAATCGGGCTAGAATGCCCGTATTGTAGGGAACTTGCCAGAGGATCGTTGGCCGGAAATGCCAAGCCCATTTTCGGTTTTTGATGAAGGTGAGATCGCGCCCAAATCCCAAGGAAAAATGCGTGGTAAAACCTCCATTGCTGGTAAGCTTTCGCGTAGTGACGGAACCATCGCTTTCCACCAAATAGGTGGTGCCGGGCCAAAAGGTATGGATATACCCAATGCCCAGCATAGCTTCGGTTTTGAGCCCTTGGTTACGAATTTTTCGGTAACCGATCTCACCGTTTAGCAGAATCCCCGTATTATTGTTTCGGTGGTAATAAGAACCGGCATTAAGGGTCCAAAAAAAGACCCGCGTCCGTTCTTTGACCCGCACTACTTTCGATTTTCTATATTTTGTCTTGGTGGTCTTAAATCCAGTTAATTGGCGCTCTATTCCAACCTTAATGCCGGGGTGAACCCCCATTTCCCCTAAATAGGAGAAGTTCCATTGTAAAGGGGTTTTAGGAATATTTTCCGTTGCCGTCACTTTGTTTTGTGCGAACCCCCAATGGGGGCTCAGTAGTAGGCCGAAAAGCAGGACCTTGAGAATGGATAGACCTTTCATATATTGCATTGTTTGATGGAGCGATCGTGTCTATGAAGCGTAATGAACGATTCGAATGGTAACCGTCTGCTTATTTGGAGAACGAGTAGCTTGGCTTTTCATTTTTTAGGCACTCAAAAAAACGGGATTTCTGCCCAAAAAAGTAAGAATCGCTTAATCTACGTCAACGATGGAAAGAATATGCATACTTCCTTCTTCTTCATCACAACACCTTGACATATCAATCGTTTATCCTGAAAGCACTATAGAAGTTCAATGATGCGCATAAAATCCCCCCTTTTACTCGCTGGTAGCCTTTTTCTATTAACCACCCTTATTGGATGTACCAAAGATCCGGCTAACCGTTTTGTAGAAACCTGGGATCTATCTGCCCGCTCAACCTATACCGAGTCGGGGCAAACAGTCATTGATACCCTTCAGAATTGGCAGTTGGTACTCCTTGAGGAAGGTACGGGTACACTCCAAAGATTGGATGGTGATATTCCCCTTTTTTGGGAATATCAAGAGGCCGATGAGGAAATTGAAATTCGGTTGGAGGAACCCACAAATCCGGAAATTTCAACCATCGTTTACACCTTTTTAGTTCAATCATCGGGATGGCGGCAAATGATTTGGACCGACGAGCGATCCCTCAATATTCAATCGGATCAAGGATTACAAATTCAACAGAATTGGCGGTTCGAATGGACACTCCGTCGCTGACCCTTCCTTCTACCTAAAAAGGAACTCCTAAATCAATAGGATATACCGATGTTTGGTTTATCTTTAGAATCCTGGAGTTCAGGGGTATAACTCCTTGACTCAGACTAACATCTCATTAAGCTAAACGATTGCAGCATATGGCTCCTCCTGAATTCCGTTCCTGGGAAAACGCCTTTAAGAAACCGATCTACCATACGGCCCGTACCAAATCGCAGCGACAAGCCGCAGAGCCCGGAGCTCTAGCGGGCGATACGGAATGGTCGATCTGCAAAAAGTTTGGGATTACTTATTATCAATTTAGGAAGTGGAATAAGCTTCCTCCACGGGAAGTAGTTCCTAATCTCATCATATCGGCGGGGCTAAAATATATCGTAGGGTATCAACAGCAGGCGGCTCCTAATCCACAACCGAACCCACAGCCTCAACCACAACCACAACCCAATCCACAGCCCCAACCGAAACCCAATCCCCGGCCGGTTTGGGAAGATCCGTTCAATAATAATCGACCGAATCCGCAGCCCCAACCACGACCACAGCCCCAACCCCAACCGAATCCACAGCCACAGCCTCAACCACAACCGGTCAATCAGCGTAAATCGGCAACTAGTTTTTCTTCCTCCGACCGCTTGATTGACTACATGAAAAGCTGGGAGCGCCCACCGATGGTGAATGGCCGTATTTCCGGGCAGGTATTTCGGGATCGTTTTGGTAGTATGACCATCGGATTTGGACACTGGATCAAAGAAGAAGAAGCGTGGAAGTGGCGAGATTATGATCCACAGCAAGGAGGACGTCGGGAACTTAGTATGCTAGAAATGATTGATCTCTTTAAGCAAGATGTCGCCATTCTGGCCGAAGCAGAAGTAAAGAAGCGTTTCAAAACGCCTTTACTACAACAAGAGTTTGATGCCCTAACGGACCTCGCTTTTCACCGTGGAGGTGGAGCTTTACGCAATTCTGGCCTGGAAGATTATATCAATCGAACCCCGAACGGGAAGTTCGATTACAATATCATCCGGCAGAGTTTCATGAAACATGCCTATCGTCTAGATCGAAATACGAACCAATGGACGCACGTGCCTGGTTTTGAGAAACGTCGTAAGGAAGAGATCAATATGTTCCAGTTTGGTATTTACACCTTACACCAGTAGCCAAGTTAGAGGCCTGTTTACAGCTCTAAAGGTCTATTCTTTGTAATCCTAAGCTGATGGCCATTGCCCTTTAGCATTTGAGGGCTGATATTTTGGTCATCAGTCCCGACCCATTTGCTTCGCGGTTCACTCCTGCAAACCTCCCATTGGTTTAACTTCCGGAACATTCAATAATGCCTTGGTTTACTAAAAACCGGAAGCTATTCACACGCCAATCTGATCTTCAAACGAGCTCTTTACTTCCACACAAAAGCTCTAAATAGTCAGTTTTTAGTCCAGTTGGCTTTGAATTCTTACTTTTTGTAGGCAATCAGAAAAAAAGAGGTTAATTTCTGTATCCGTCTACGACCCCGAGCACTCGGGGTCGTAGACGGATTTTGAATCCTGCCTTTTTAAAAATACGAGGTGGATTTATCGTTTTAGAAAAGTTAATCCTAAGTGATTTTTCTTCTGATATTAGTTCCGATTTGTTCGCCTTGTTTAATTTAAAACCGGAAGCTATTCGCTGGTCAATCTGACCTTCAAACAAGCTCTACGTATCCTCACCGGGATAGGTAGCTGCCAAGCCTTCAAGATATTCTATCAAGTCCCTTAGATGACTCATCTCAGTGTACGGGCTAATCAGCGTTACTCGGAGATACGTCTCTCCTCGTAAAACCGTTTGTACGATGTAGAACCTGCCTTCCTCCAGGGTTCGCTCCCGCAGCCAGCGATTCAGTTGCTCGGTATCGTGCTGCTCAATGCGTAGGCGGAAGCAAACGATATTGCCATCCGGTGGCACTGCTAACTCCCAATGGGGGCGTTCTTGGAGAAAGGCTCCAAAGCGTTGGCCGAGTTGGTAACAACGATCCACAAATTGTTGCCAGAGTTCCACGCCATACTGTTCCAGTAAAACCTGGATTTGCAGGACCATCATCGTTTTGGTACACTCAAAGGTTCGCTTGGCGAAGTTATGCCACTCCTGATCTTGGTTTTTGGACCATAAGTAATAGGCCTCTTGACTGAAGGTAGCAAAGGAGTCACTCGCAGTACGGAAGAATAAGCCAGTGGCTAGTGCCGGAACAAGCAACATCTTATGAAAGTCCATCACTAAACTATCGGCTTTTTCTAGGCCTTTCAGATAATGCTGGTATTGCTTGCTAAAAGCTACACAAGCTCCGTGGGCACCATCAACGTGGAACCAAAGTTCATTTTTCTGGCAAAAAGAGGCGATGGAAGATAAGTCGTCATAGGTTCCGGTTGAAGTGGTACAAGCACTACCAATGATGGCGATTACCTGAATGCCATTCTGCTGTGCTTCTTCTAAGTACTGCGGCAGCAGCTCAATACGCATTCGAAATTGCTCGTCGGTGGGAATCTTGATGATTCCGTCGCTGCCCCAACCCATGATCCGTACGGCTCGATCTACACAATAATGGGCTTGTTCGGACACCATAATGGCTAATTTCTGGGAGGTGCCTTCTTTCCAGGAATCGGGACTTACCTGTTTCTTGCGAGCGGCTAATAGAGCAGTCAAATTAGCTAGTGTCCCTCCGGAAGTCAGAAAGCCACTGGATGATTCATCCCAGCCAAAGTACGGGGCAATCCAACGGGCCAAATTGTATTCCAGTGCCGAGGGAACGGGTCCCATTTCGTAGATGGCCATCCCATTATTGAGCAGCTTTCCGAGCATGCCGGCCAGAATGGTACTGGGGGCTGGAACAGCCACCTGATGACCCATGTATTGGGGATGATGTAAATGGTGGGAGTCCTTTAGTACATCGGTGAAGAAGGTATGAGCTTCTTTGCCTCCCTTGGGATGAACCGGCCAACGCTTGACTTGTTCTTCTGGCGTAACCCATGGCAAGACGGGCTGAATAAGTCCCTGACTGCCCGCCTGTATATAATCTGCCAACTGGTCGATGAGGGCATGCCCATTTTTACGAAAGGCTTCCGGGTCGTAGGCTTGCTCGATAAGGTTGTTCATGTGGCGATTGCAATTTTAGGTTTCGAAAGGTAGAAGCTTTTGCCAATATTTTGCCATTTTCCGGACTCAGACCCTTAATTTCAGACCATGACAAATAACGCAGCGCATACTCGCTTTCTCAAGGAAATGGCTTTAGAGCTAGGCTTTTCCTACGTAGGCGTTGCGAAGGCAGAATTTATGGAACCGGAAGCTCGTCGTTTAGAGGATTGGTTGAACAAGGGGCATCAAGGCAAGATGGGCTACCTGGAAAATCACTTTGAAAAAAGGGTTGACCCCACCAAGTTAGTACCCGGGGCACAATCCGTCGTCAGCTTGGTGTATAATTATTTCCCTTCTAAGAAAATAGCGGTTCCCGGAGCTCCAAAGATCGCTCGCTATGCTTACGGTAAGGATTATCACTTCGTAGTGAAAGACAAGTTGCGCGAATTGCTAGAGCGCCTCCGCGAGCGCGTTGGTGCGGTTGAGGGGCGTTGCTTTGTGGATAGTGCTCCCGTATTGGAAAGAGACTGGGCTCGTCGAGCGGGGGTAGGTTGGATTGGGAAGAATACCATGCTGATCAGACCCCGCGCTGGATCTTTCTTTTTCCTGGCGGAGTTGATTATTGATCTACCACTAGAACCAGATGGCCCTTTAAAGGATTTCTGTGGCTCGTGTACCCGTTGTATCGACGCCTGCCCCACGGAAGCCATTGCTCCCGAAGGATACGAAATGGATGGGAGTAAGTGTATTTCCTATCTAACGATAGAACTGAGAGATGCCATTCCCAACGAGTTTAAGGATAAAATGAGTAATTGGATGTTTGGCTGTGATATTTGCCAAGAAGTCTGTCCCTGGAATCGTTTCTCTAGTCCCAACGAAGAACCTGCTTTTTCGCCACATCCCGAATTGGAGACCATGACCCGGCAAGATTGGGAAGAAATAACGGAAGAGACCTTCCGTAAGGTGTTCAAAAAGTCCGCAGTAAAGCGGACTAAGTTTGCCGGTCTTCAGCGAAATATTCGCTTTCTTTATTCTGATAAAACGAACCAGCAAAAAGAAGAAAAACCATGACCAAAACCTGGTGGAAAGAAGGGGTAGTATACCAAATTTACCCCCGCAGCTTTAACGATACGAATGGAGATGGAGTAGGGGATCTACGGGGGATTATTGAGAAACTGGATTACCTAAAAAAACTGGGAATCGATATCCTTTGGTTGAGTCCAATTTACCAGTCGCCCAATGATGATAACGGCTACGATATCAGTGACTATCGGGACATTATGACCGAATTCGGCAATATGGCCGATTTTGATGAGATGCTCGAAGGGATTCACCAGCGGGGTATGAAACTCCTCATGGATCTGGTGGTCAACCACACTTCCGATGAACACGCTTGGTTTGAGCAATCTCGTAGTTCAAAAGATAATCCCTACCGGGACTACTATTATTGGAAGCCAGAAAAACCGAATAACTGGAAATCGATTTTCGGAGGTGATGCCTGGGAGTACGATGAACGAACTGGGGAATACTACCTGCATCTGTTTACCAAAAAGCAACCGGACCTCAATTGGGAAAATCCGAAAGTACGTCAAGAGGTTTATGACCTCATGAAATTCTGGTTAGATAAGGGGGTGGATGGATTCCGGATGGATGTGATCCCCTTTATCAGTAAGCGTCTCGATTTTCCCGACGCAGACTTCTCCGATT
>JBCDIO010000064.1:0-10035 GCA_038748815.1 Bacteroidota bacterium | reverse complement strand
TTCGAAACCCGCTTCCCGGGCCGCGTCCGCTAATAATTTTACGTTGACGGTATCTTCTTCGAAGCCCATCGAACTCAACAGAATATAAGGAGGAAGGTCGGGATTGGCGAGAAGCACCTGCTTAAATCGGTCCACTAGATCCTCGAACAGATCATTAAACTGATCGTGGTTTTCTAAGCCATTTTTTCGAAGAATTTCCCATTGGGCAATAGCCGATTCTGGGAGAATAGAACAAGTATCCGAATTGTACTCTAATAGCTTGATGGGTACTCCATCAATTCCCCCGGCAAAGTCGAATCGCCCAAACAACGGAAGATGACTGGTATTGGCCCAAGAGTACTCCATAAGGTCTTGAAAGCGGCGGGGTATACCCAGTTCCGTCCAACGACCTTCTTCTACCACCACTGTTCCAGCCTTTTTGTACATTTCGTACATCTGGTCGGCTGCATCGTGAAAAGCATCGCATTCAGAGGGCGTTATTTGTACGACCTCTTCGGCGAAGTAATCCCAAGTTCCATCTCCCCAAAACCATTGCAAGCCGAGTTCCTTTAACTCGTATAGCTTAAAACCCTCTACGGGGATTAGGCGATTATCCACCATATGAACGCGTCGATTTACCGGCTCCGTAACCAGATTTAGAATTGCGAGGACGAGTCGTAGTAGAGCGGGTTGCACTTTGACGAACCGTATTTCCCGTCGTTGAATTTACCCGGTTGTAGGTGCTCGGGTTTTTGTACGCATTAGGGTTTATAGGCTGACTCATACTACGTCCTAGCCAGTATCCCATCATACCGTACATCAACACCCCGTGCATTCCACTGTGGTAGTGGTGCACATGCGTAGTGTTGCCATCTTTTGCTTGGTTCAACTGGGCCAGCGTTAAGGTGTCTACCACCCCATCGAGATAATAGATAATCACTCGAGAGTCCCGGCGGTCAGCCACTGGAACTTCGTCAATAATCTTAAAGTCTTCTGGGGCGACTTCTTCCAATTTTGTGAGCATTCCACCGGTTGGAGCTGCTTCTTGCGAAACCTGTGTAGACGGTGGTGCTTCCATGCATCCGGGTAAACTGACTAAGGCACCACCTAAGCTAAAGAGTAAGGCACCGCGCACAACCGTTTTGCGGATTGATTTAAAGCGAGAAAATTCGTTTAGAGAAGCCATATTATTTAAATTGTTTTCTTACAAGTTTTGCCAATAAAGCTATAGAAATAAAAACAGCCTGCCAAGGCAATCGGTTTGTTGATTTAAACCTAGCTCGTCCACAAATTTGCGAGGTTCATCGAAGATTCCTGTTCCACCTGGAACTACCTTGGAACCTAGGCATTGCTCCACGAAAAAACAAGTCGTAAACTACAAATCCCTGTTAAAAAAGTCTCAAAAGCGCATTCGAAAACACTTGAGAAGTCAATTTTCACAATATTTGTTTGTTAGAGCGCATTGACTTATTGCTCTTGTTTGTTCAGATCATTTGCGACGCAATCCATGGTATTGCGTGTTGGAATCCGCGAGAAAACTATGGTAGATCAATCTACAACGACTAAACAAACCGTCAACGAACGGGCTATTTTGATCATTTCGATCTTCATTGCCGGGCTTTGCTCCATCGTTTACGAGCTGTTGATCAGTACCACATCCTCCTACTTTCTAGGTAATAGTATTAAGCAATTCTCATTGACCATCGGAATCTACATGGCTGCAATGGGGCTCGGTTCGTTCCTATCCAGATTGATTCAAAAAGACCTACTACTCCGGTTTATTGGTGCCGAAATACTACTTGGCTTTATCGGAGGGAGTTGTGTCCCCTTACTATACCTATTCTTCGCATCTACGGACTCCTTTGGATTTATGGTCCTAGATATCTTACTGATTCTAGTTATCGGTATCCTTACTGGGCTGGAGATACCGCTACTAACGCGGATCATGAAGTATTATTACCCACTCAAGATCAATCTATCCAATGTCCTTTCGCTCGATTACCTGGGCGCCTTATTAGCGACCCTACTTTTTCCCTTTATTCTCCTACCCTGGCTGGGAACCTTTAAATCAAGTCTGATCTTTGGGATTATTAACTTGAGTGTTGGATTCATCAACCTTTGGTATTTTGCCCCGGTCTTGGAGATCAAACGGCGAACGGCTTTTTGGATTGCTAGTATTAGCGTAACTCTCTATTTTGTAGTGATGCTTTTTTGTGCAAACGGGTTACTGGCAAAATGGAATGATAATCTGTTTCGAGATACCATCATATTGCGAGAGCAGACCCCCTATCAAGAGTTGGTAATGACCAAAGGTGGGGAGGATATTCGACTCTATATTGATCGAGTTATCCAATGGTCTTCTATTGACGAATACCGGTACCACGAGTCTCTCACCCATATTCCAATGGCTGTAGCTCCTTACCGGAAAAAAGCATTGATCCTCGGTGGGGGTGAAGGTTTGGCCGCCCGAGAACTACTCAAAGAATCCGAATTTGCGGAAATCACTATTGTCGACCTGGATCAACGGGTATTTGATCTGGCTGGTCAGAATGCCTATATGCAAGAAGTAAACGGCGGCAGTCTGCAAGACCCCCGGGTAAAAATGGTAGCGGAAGATGCATTTACCTACCTGGAAAATAACCAGGACTACTATGATCTCATTATTGCCGATCTACCCGACCCTACCAACGAATCGCTAACTCGTTTGTATTCGAAAGAATTTTTTGGCCTGGTTCGTCGCAACTTAAGCGCCTACGGTGTTTTTGCCACGCAGGCAACTAGCCCTTTTCATTCGAACCGCGCATTCTGGACTATCCACTCCACCCTAGAAGCTGCCGGTTTTCAGGATGTAAAGCCTTACCACGCCTACGTTCCATCGTTTGGTGATTGGGGGTTTATAGTGGCCACTCAATTCTCAACCAAGATAGAGGACGTTGAGCTTCGTTACGAGGCCCGGTTTTTAGAAAGCGCCATGCTTGAACAGCTCTTCTACTTTGAGCCCGACCTGCGCATGGAAGAAGAAGCCCCCATTAACACCCTCGATCATCCTGTCTTACTCGAAATCTACCTAGCTGACTGGAGGCGGTGGAGTCGGGAAAGTAGTTACTAAAGCGTCAGCTAGCATTCCCCCTATTGGAAACGTATCTGAACGGGTAGGTACCCATTAGTCTTCGTATATGTCCTAGCCGGTACCAAAGCCTTGACCTAGACACCAAAAAGCCCTCTACCAAATGGCAGAGGGCCTACACAAGAGTATATCACTCTAAAAGAACACCCATTTAAAATTCCTTTAATCATTCATTCGCTTTTCGGATGTTCTCCGGTATAGCATCTAGTTTGCGTCGATGATTTCTCCGGACCCCGTAATATCGGCATTGATGCTTGGGTTACCGCGATAGAATACGTCTCCGCTGCCGCTGATTTTTACATCTAGATCATCGTTTACAAAGACCTCGGCGTCTCCCGAGCCACTAATCTTGATATCACACTTATCGGTTTCCAAGTTGAAGGTTTGGTAGTCTCCCGAGCCACTAATCTGGAAGTCTGTTTTCTTAGCTTCCCCTTCCAAGAAAATGGTACCAGAACCAGAAATCTTAGCCTCTACCTTATCATCCATATCTAGACCTAGATCCATATCGCCAGAGCCCGAAATACGAAGCAGCATATCTTCTCCTTCGAGTACATTCTCACTGATAATATCACCAGAGCCATCGATCCGTAGATAGGTTACTTCAGGCAGCGTGATATAAATTTTCAATGGATCATCGTACCGAGTACAACCATCCAGATCAATCTCCCAGGTATCACTGGAAACAGAAAGCTCCAATTGATCCAGAATATTTTCCTGGCCTTCTACAATGACCTCTTGTTCACCTCCTTGGGTGATGTATACATCTGCGTCAATTTCTAAGTCGACTCCAGAAAAAGAAGGAAGATCAAAGGATTGAGAAACAATGGGGCCTTGACCTTCAACACAGTTGAAGATACCTCCATCGTCGTCGTCAAAAATACAGCCGGTTAGTGAAAGACCTACGCAAGCCGCAAGGCCTAATGCAAATTGTTTTGTCATGGTTTTCGAAATTTTAGTAGTTGGACAAAGCCATATTGAAAGACACCAAATTGTGAAACAAGCGGTGCGTTTAAAAGCCCGAAGCTGTTAGAGTTTGGTTAAAATTCAATACGGTAGTTTAAATTGGGGAATAGCCCCACTTGGGTGTACGTTTCCACCTGCTCAGTAACAGGGCTATAGTACAGATTAAAAGCATTTAATCGATTCGTTACATTCTGTATATCCAAGAGAATCGTATGGGTCATTTTTGCGGTATTGATCCGGAAATTAAACCCTAAATCAACCCGGAAATAATCTTCGGTAGTATTACTAAATGGCTGGGACTCGTCCCGAATCGTGTATCCAGCTTCGCGTGAAGCCTCAATATCGATGGGGGTATACCGGTTTCCTCCAGCCCAAATGGCTTTGGCGTTTATTCCGAGGGTTTTATTTCCTTTCTTACCGACTTGAAACTCTTTTCCTCCCAACACATTCAACTGATGGTTGGAATTGTAGCGAGTGCTATATTCTATGCCGTTGATTGGAGTGTATTTAGATTCAAATAAAGAGCCCGTCAGGAGGAAGTAATAGCCGTTCCCGAAAAACTTTTCGAGTGTTAGATCTACTCCGTAGTTCCGACCAGTACCATCATTGTTAGCGGCACCCGCTCCCACTACGGACCAAATACTGCGAGCATTAATCACTGAATTTATGGAGCCAGCGTTTTTTTCCACCGGCACATCGTAGAGATACTGGTAGTACAATTCTGCCTTCAGGCGCCAAGAGGGACTCAACATCCAATCGTAGCCTAAGACAAAGTGGGCCGCCTTCATTAGCTCTAGATCCCGATTGGGACTAGTGCGTTCTTGACCGGGTACAGTAGTCTCTAAAAAGTAAAAGGAAATATCTTCTGGCTTGCTGTGTAAACCGGCTGCAAAACTTAGGCTATGCTTAGGTGCCAACCGATATTTTGTAGAAATTCGAGGCTCCAAAGAATAGTTATTATTTAAGGCCAGCATAGTATAATGGACTCCCGCCAGAATGGTCCAATCTCCGTTGGCTCGGAACTTCCAATGAGCATATACTTGGTACATTTGTGTTTCTCCTCGATTATCAAAATAGGTTTTGAACTGCTCCAGCTCTTCGTCAAAACTTTTCAGGGCAAAATCAAAATCGAGCTGCGAAAGAATCAGACCAACGCGCAGGGTATTCCGAGCGTTAAACTTTTGATTGTATAAAGTCGATAACCGAAAAGTATTATTGGTGAAAGTGGAGGATTCATCGTCCACCTGCTCATAATCCTTATTGGCATCTAGATAGTAGTAGTTATTGATGTATTCGTTGGAAGAGGCCGCTATAACAGTCCGTAAATATCCTTGATCATTGAGTAATATTCGGTGCGAAAGACCAATAGTTCCGACGCGTTGCTGTTCGTTAAATCCCCAGTTCTCATTATCTGTGTTGCCCCACTGAGTACTATCTGCCGGTGGATCAAAGTAAGCTCGGTTAGCTCCTCCCAAACCAAAAAGGGCGAAGGTTCCAGCTTTTTCCGTTGGCAAGTTTACCTTAAACGAAAGGTCTTGGTAGGTAGGAAAGACATCTCCCGCTGGCTTAAACCCTAAGTCGCTCAACAAGGATAGCGTAGAATACCGGTAATTCACCAGGTAACTAGCGTCTTTACCAACCTGGAAGGGACCTTCGGCAGCTGCTTCCACTCCTAACAGCCCGACCATAAACGCATATTCGCGCTTTTCGTTATTTCCACGGCGCAAATTTAGGTCGAACACCCCGGAAAAAGCGTTTCCGTATTCTGCGGGAAAAGCCCCCGTGTAGAAATCTGAACTCGCTAGGGTACTAGAGCTTAGCATGGAGATAGCTCCTCCGGATCCCCCTAATGCACTAAAGTGGTTCGGGTTGGGAATTTCTATTCCCTCCAGGCGCCAAAGAACACCCCGGGGGGAGTTTCCCCGAACGATGATCTCATTCTCCAAATCGAATCCGCCGCCGGTAGAAACGCCGGCAAAATTTTGGGCCATCCGAGCGGGATCAAACATACTGGCGGCATATCGACTCGTTTCTTCGACGGAGAATGAGCGAGCACTTACCGTAGCCATTTCATTCAATGCCTGTGTTTTATCATGCTTTGCGGTAACCACCACTTCTTCCATAGCGATGGTACTCTCTACGAGTTCTACATTGAGAATCAGTTCTTTCCCGGAAGTCAATTGTAAAGAGCTCAATAATTGGGGTTCGTACCCCAAGTAACTTACCTCCAAGTTGATTCTTCCTACGGGAATATTTTCCAGTTTAAAGCGGCCGTCTAAGTCCGTTGTTGTCCCAAGCAAGGGATCCGTTCCTAGTAAGATCAGATTTACTCCAATCAGAGGCACTTTACTGTCTGCGTCTAATACTTGTCCGCGTACGGTTTGTACCAGAGTGGTTTTTTGGGCATGCAGAGGGCTGATCCCAAGGCATAGCAATACCAGGATCATTGGCCAGCAATGAGCTTTCATAACGAGTGTAGATTGTTAGTTGGGTGAAAAAGGGAGCCGGGCAGGCCCGGCTCCGGGGTATGTAGATTGTTTTAAAAAGGGTCTAATCTTTAGGAACTGTAGTCTACCAACGTCCGCAGCGATTGCGTCCGAACCACCCGATCCGAACTGCCAAGCTCCCGGTCCAACCAGTAAAATCGTCGTTTGTGAGGCCAGCGGAATTCACGCCTTCTACCCACCGGTATCCAGCAGCACCCGCTATTCTTAGCCAGCGAGTAATATTGATCTCTAAACCCACCTCGGGAGCCACTACGAATACATTATCGGAGAAGTCATTATCGTCGATGAAGGGAAAATCGGGATCATCAAAGTAATCTTCCAGGTCGTTCACTTCAATATCTACGGCTCCAAAACCCGCCCGTACCGATGCATACGGGTGAATGACGGCACCTTGTAAGGGTACATAGCCAAACCATAACCCACCGTGGGCTAAGTCAATCCGTTCGATGTCTTCGTCCAAGATCAATTGCTCGTAATCTAAGCCCGCCATACCGTAAGCTCCGATAAAGGAGTTTCCAAGGACCAGTGCTAAACCACCGCCCGTTGAGGATTCAGTAGGGTCTACCAGAGGACCAACCTCAACGAAGGGGCTAACAAAAAATCCAACTCGATTAGCCCGGTTAAAAATCGTTTGATCCTGGGCAGAAAGTTGAAATGCCAAAATCATTGCTAGGGTGCAAAACAATAAATTTTTCATGTTAGGTCAATTTTTGCAATAGATACCAGTGGTATGCCCAGTGTAGACATACCCCTGATCGGGTTAATGACATAGGTATCCTAAGGGTCACCATGGACCATACTCAGGGTACTTTCCGCTATTTTTAAAAAATATGATTGAGTAAATAATCAGAAGCGAACGCCCGCTTGGAAACCAAACCAGGTATCCAAAGAGGTTCTCGCATCGACCATTTGGCGCTGTGCTCGCTCTGGTACAAAATCGGAGCCAGTCAGGCCGGTATCGGGGTTAAACCTTCGGGAGAAGAGACCGTTATAAGTCACCCCACCGAAAACACCCCAGCGTTTCCCAAACCGAAACTCTAAGAGAAATCGAGCTTGGGTTAGCAAATTAAGGTCAGTAGTAAATTCGTTTAGTGTTTCGCTAACTTGGGAGCCAATCAATTCGATGTTGGAAGCCCAATGCTTCCCCCATTTAATTTGGGTGCCCAGTCCGTAGCCCATCAACCATTGTTGGGGCCGTCCCCGAAAAGCAGTTTCCCAACGGAATCCACTTTGTAGGACATTGTAAAATCGTCCTGAACCCAACTTGAGAGCAAACTGCCCTTGAAAGGTTTCCGAAGTACTCAATTCTAATCGGTTATATCCATGGCGTACAAAATTTAGTAAACCAATCGTCACACCTCCCACCGTATCTGCAAAGTTGATCAGCCCAATTTGTACGCCTTTCACATCTCGAGCTACATTAATCAAACCTGATACTTGTACCGCATTTACATCTTGTGCCACATTAAATAGACCCGCTATCTGGTATCCAGTCGAACCATTTCTCGACACATTAAAGAAGCCACTAGTCTGCCCAATTCTTGCTCCTCTCGATAGGTTCCAAAGGCTTGAAATTTGCAAAGCACTTTCACCTTTATTCACATTCCAGAGGCCAGAAAATTGATATGCTCCCCGCGTATTCTCTCCGGCCACATTAAACACACCAGCGAATTGAACGCCTTTAAATTCATGTTTGACTACGTTACCCAGTCCACTAAATTGTACCACTTGGCCTCGATCTGCTATGTTGAAGAATCCAGCCGCCTGCGCTCCCTGGGCTCTTCCTCCAACGGCGTTTACGAACCCACCTACTTGATAGCCTCGTAAATCCCCTTTCAACACATTACTAAAGCCAGCAAATTGTACCCCCGTTACGTGTCCGTTGACCCGGCTTCCAAAGCCAGATACTTCTAAACCACGCACACCGCCACTGACTCCCCAAAACACATTGACCGAAAGGTTATTGGTCAATTCTCGACTACGAAAACCATTGGTTCCGATCATCGGGAATAGGCTAAATTGAGCAACGCGCTCTTCATTAGATCGGCCTACATTCATGGAATCGCGATGTAAACCCGGGACTTCCTCTTCTTCAAAATCATACGCAGCAAACCGTCGATTGTCCTTTTTCTGCGGTATTTCCTCCAGTTCTTTTACCGGAGAAAGTATTTCTGTTTTTACTAATAAAGTGCTGTCTAACTCTGGCTCCACCTCTACTAATACGGGTTCTGGCTCCGGCGGAGGTGGCTGTACCTTCTTCGGCTTTTTCTTGATTGGGCCTCCTTCCTTATTCTGGCTCAAGGGGGGACTAGCTCCTGCTGCATTGTACCGTAAGACAACTTGCCCACCAATGAGGGCATATTCTACCCCTGAGCCATCGAATAGCGTTTCCAAAGCTTCCGAAAGACTTACATTTCTGATATAGGCCGATAATTCCAGATCCATGGGCAACAGATCTCGGCTGTAGGAAAAATGTAAGGAGTATCTAGATTCAAGATCGGTAATCACCTCCTCTAAAGTGGCGTTTTTGTAGTCCATAGAAACCATCGTTTCCTGTGCTTTTACTCCAAGAGTCATGAGCATTAGGACTAGGAGAAGGGGTAAATGGGGCACCGATCCCGACATGCTGTTTCGATTAAAAAAGCGCTCGTTCTCAGATAGTGTAATCTTCAGCTTACCAGATTGTTTTCATTAGTCCACGATCCGGATCGAGCGCATGTATAATCAACTAATCAAATTCTTTATTCGCAACTCTTTGTATGGAGCAGCTTGTAAATTTTTTCTTCTTCCACGACCTCCAGTGATCCATCTAAAAAGAATAGAACCGCTTTCAGGTCTTCTTCTAAGGACTCCCGACGTAAGCGTAGGGAAATGGGGCACCATAGAGTCGCTTTATTCTCTACAATGAGCGTGATTTTGTATTGCTTTTCTAGCTCGGCCACCACTTGTGCAATGGGAGTATCTTTGTACTGTAGTTCATTAATTCGCCAACCTTGAGCATTGACGGCTTTCTCTTCCTCTACTAATCCAGTAACACTTGCCACCGCCCCTTTACCGGCGGGAATATCTAAGCGTTTTTCGGGCGTAGCAGCTTGTGTAAAGGAAACTAAGCCTGTTTCCACATCAAGCTCTACCACCTCTTCCTCCGGGTAGGCTCGCAGATTAAAAGAGGTTCCCAAAACTCTTGTTTCGGTATCTCCAGCTAGAATGATGAATGGCTGATCAGGCATTTCCATTACTTCAAAAAATGCCTCTCCCGTAAGCTCAGCTCGCCGTTCTCCATCTTGCCAAGCAAATCGTAGTTCACTACGTTCGTTCAACCACACCGTAGAACCATCTTCTAGCTGCACTTCCGTGCGCTGTCCATCCGCGGTGCTTGCCAATAGTGGCGCATCTACGTTTTTATCGGGCCAGAATGCGACTAATGCTGCCACCAAAAGGGCAATACTTGCTGCA
>JBCDIO010000063.1:0-10059 GCA_038748815.1 Bacteroidota bacterium | reverse complement strand
TCGGTCAAAATATTCATTTACTTAGGTCACAAAGTATTAAACCTTGCCGAAGAATTAGCTAATTAACTTTACCCACGCCTTTTTTCCTTTTTGGATCCTAAAGCTTCGCTTTAATTTGTAGCGAAGAATCTCAAGAAAACCTAAGAGACTCTCCTTTTTGGCCGATTCGAAAATGTAGGTTCTTTTTCCTTCCATAACATCTTGGTGGATCAATCTCGATTTCTCGGTAATGCCATATAAGCGTGCCAGGGGCGTAGAGCAAGTGCCGAATAAAATATGAGCGTTTGAATACCGCTGCATACAGTAAGTCAGGGCGAGCCAAACGAAGGTATTCAGTAGCGTATGCTTGCGAATCGTTGGGCTCATCCAAAAGCAGGTAATCTCGGTGTAGGTATGGATGGGAGCAAAACGCTGGTAAAGAGGCCCTCTTGCTTTTTCTTCCGCAAAGACCTCTACCGTTCGGAGGCGCTCCCCCTGTCCGAGAATGAATCCGCCAATCATTTTATTCTGATGGTAGCAGGCGAATATTCGATTATGCGGGTTGTTCAAATAGGTAGTTGGAATGGGTAGGCCGGCGTACTGTTCGTAGGTTTGACTATACTGTTCCAGCTCTTTGGCCTGCTTGACCTGCTTTAAATGAGGTACTTTTTTCATGGTAAAAGGGGTTTGTTTGACCCCAAAGATGCGGGCTCGCAAGGAGGAGGGCATGCACGTATATTGCAAAGGCTAGTAGCTATATTGCATGGAAGGAAAAAGGGACTTGTTCAGGCCAAAATCCGGATGGTTAGTGCCCTTTCTCATTGATCGTTACACTTGTTTAAAGCCTTGCTTCCGAGTACTCGTCGCACCGAACCGGTGGCTGCCTTTCGAAAGGGAGGATCCGATTTGTTATGGATTCGTAAAATACGCTGAAGGTTGCAGCGTGTATGAACAGGTTGCCTTCCTAGATTGACCAACTACTTGAAGGCAAATGGTATTCAAGTCTTTTCTGATGATCAAGTACTTATTAATTTTCGCTCTTCCTTTATCTTTCCGTATATCATCCGTTTGCAGAGAGGTAAGATTCAGGCCCACTTTGGGCCTGGGTTTTTGGTAAGAAAAGGGGAGTGGTTTGCCCAGGTATTTTTGGGGTTGATTTTAATTGACTGATAATCAGTATTTCACATCAGAAAAGATTCGCCTGCCGGTCAATTCGCCTTCCGACTGCCGTCGGAAGGCGAATGGACCGGCAAAACGCGTAAGATATACCGCCCCCCTTGGATAAACCCCCATTTTCCTCTCACTGGTAATCAGCGGTTTATCTTTTTTGCTTTCGCCTCCAATTTTCTTTTCACCCGCCCAGTTCGCGGTTCATAGACTTTAACCGCCCAGTGTTTTATCCTGCGGACATATTCATGAATGCCTTGTTGACCAGCATATGGATTTTGCGTTCACTTTCACCAAGCCCTTCGCCTCGCGTATTGGCCATCACCCAGGCCTTGTATGGTCTGCCAAAGGCTCATATGATTGGAAAAGGCTACATTCAGAAATTGGGCTACTCCTTTTGTTTCTTCTCTTCCTTCTCCCCACCTCGAATGATGATCTCTACGGTCCGATTACTTTGAACGTCTCCATCCGGGCCGGTTTCTACCTTCTCCCGTTCGCCGTAGCCCACGGCCTTGATCTTCTCCGGCGGGTACCCCAAATCTAGGAACGCCCGTTTGACGGCATCGGCGCGCTTTTGGGAGAGCTCCAGATTATAACGCTTGGCTCCTTGGAGGTCGGTATAACCGGCCACCTCAATGATCGGTCTCCAACCATTGAGCGCTTGGTGGAAGAGCTTGATGGCTTTTAAGGAAGGGGCTTCCAAATGGAAAGAATCCCGCTCAAAGTAGACACTAGCTAGCTCGAGATTGAGCTGATTCTTTACGATGAACGCCTTGGAATACACCTGGAGAGTATCTTCCAAGGTGACCACATCGGCCGCCTCCGATAGGTCCAAGGTCATCGGTAACATCAGGTGGCCCCGACTCGTCGTGGTGAGAGAAAATGGCCCTTCGGCCCCCTGCGGTACCACCATGACCAAGGCCCCATCGGGTTTAGCATTGGCACGTCCGACGATGGTGCCCGAGCTATCTCGCATAACAAAGGGGATCGATTGGCTCTCCTGCAGATCCAGATAAATTTTGAGGGTCCGTAGTTTCTCGGGGCGAATAAATTGAGGAACACCCGAGGTCATCAGGTCAAAACGGCCACTGTTATTCAAAACGGAGAAATAGGCATTCTTCCCCACCGTACTTACCGCAAAATTATAGCCCCAATCGTCATCGATATTGTTGATCTCCTTACCCATATTGACCGGCTTGGACCACCGTTTCCAGGAATTATCCAGGCGGGTAGCAAAGAATACATCCATTTCGCCGAGCCCCGGATGTCCATTGGAACTGAAATAGAGGGTCTTTCCATCGGGGTGAATAAACGGACTGCGTTCCATACCTGGCGTATTAATGATCTCTCCCAGGGAGAAGGGCTTTTCCCAATTGCCCAGATTATTCTTTTTGACTACGTAAATATCGGTGTCAGCCTCCTCGTCGATGGTCTGCTCCTCGGTAGTGACGGATAGAATCAGCACCCGTCCATTCTCCGCAAAAGAAGCTCGGCCAATCCAGGGCATTTGATTGATCTCCTGGGGTAGGGGCTCAGGGGTAGACCAACCTTGGAGGGTGTACTCACTGAGGTGCAACTTTCCATTGACGAAGACCAGCAAGGCCCGTTCGTCGGAGGTTAAGGATAGGGGAACGAAGTTATCGGCACCCGATAGATTGGGCACCAATTCCGGGGCCGTCCAATAGTTGTTATGCCGATGACTCACAAAAACATCGTCCCCTTTGATATTGTCGCTACGGTTTGAGCCAGCAAAATAAAGGCTTAATCCATCCGAGGAGATCACGGGGCTAAATTCATTGCCAACCAGGGAGTTAAGGGCCTGGACCGGGCGAATATTGATGTCCTCGTCGGGACGGTGAACAATAGGGATGGCCACCCGATACCAGTCTTGCTTGCCGGAGTAATAGTCATAGAAGGTATTGCAGTTTTCGGGTTGTTCGTCGGGGAAGAATGGCTGGGTATGCACCACTAACTGCTCGGCGAATTCCCACTTTTTTTGGTCGAGATACCGACCTAGGGCGTACTGCATAATAAAATAGGGACTCGTGCCCGGTGCCGATTTTTCGATGTACGCCAAGAGGCGTTGATGATGCTCTTCATCGAGCGGAATATTACCCCCCAACCGCTGCAAAAGATAATGCCCTTCGGTGATGACAGCGTATGATTCCTGCTGGGTAAGACTCAGGGTTTCTATGGGCGGCACACTAAAGTAGTCGGCCGTAAGAATATTACTCATAGCCAACTGATTGAAGGCGCTGAGGGGGTAGGTAAACATAAAATCCAACATCCCCACAATGGTTGGGTCTTGGGCCGCCTCTACAAATTCTTTCTTCCAGCAATCGATGGCCAAAAAGTGCTCTGGGTTTTCTTCCAGAAAGCGTCCAAAGTCTGTCCACCCAAACTCCTGGATAAAGGCATTCTGAACCCGTATTTCCAGATCGCTGGCCAGCAAAAAACGATTTTGCAGAATCACTTCCTGGTGATTGACAAAGAGCGAATGTAGACGAGCGTAATCGTAGGCATTGCGTACGGCTTCTTCGACCAAGTCTTTTCGTAGGTTAACGATCGCCGCTTGGTTTTTTCCGGTCAAACGTTGAGTCCGATTGCCCTCCCAAATAGCCAGCATAGTATCCAGAGAAAGGAGGTCTTTCGTGTCGACTAGGTAGGATCGTAGGGAATCTTGCCACGCCTTTTTAAGGGCTTTATTCTGTTTAGGCAGCCAGCCTTGCTTCCTTAAATTCCGGCGTTGGCGAAAGGGGAGGGACTGGGTGCTAGCCTCTTGAAAGGTAAGCAGGGTAAAGGCGGCTTGGTAATCCTGCAGATCCCTCGCTTCCTGAAGGGCAATCTGGGCAAGGCCGTATTGGGCCGAAGCACCCATTTTGGGATGTTCTTCAACCTCTTTGAAGTATTCTGTGGCTGTTTCATTTTGGGATGTTTCCAAGGCTTGGAAGCCTTTTTTGAGTGGGCCCATACAGGAGGCTAAACAGCAAGCAAGACCTACCAAGAAAAAAGAGCGGTAAAATGGGGATTTCATATTTCAGGGGTTCAATGAGGAAAAATGTAACGTAAGAAAATGTTTTTTTGGAATATACAGCGGAGCGATTGAAAATTAAAAATCCAGTTCTCTAAAGAAGCGCTTCATTCGAACGAAGTATAAACAAATGGCCTATCCAGTGCGTATGAAATTTAGGTCATATTTGACGCTAAACGGGTTAATTGATCGGCTTCCTTTTGCTTTGAACTAGTAGTATGTTGTATATTTGCAGCACCACAACAAGAATGGCTACTTGATGTTCCAGGATGCAAAACGCGTCTGTCGGAATCAAGTAGCCATTTTTTGTTTACAACAATAAAGTTGTACCAAGAAACATTTTTTCGCTTGAGTTGGTTATTTCTTGCAAACAAGATTGTATTTGTATGTTGAATGATCTAAAAACGGGCTTGTTTTGGGGCTCCGATACCGGGACCACCGAAATTGTGACGAAGGACTTTATGGATGCCTGGAACCTAACGGAACTAACGGCCATTGAAGGCTGTGAAATGACCGTAGAAGATTATGGGAAGTTCGATTTTATCATCATTGGCGTGCCGACCTGGTACGATGGTGACCTACAAAGTGATTTTGAGGACTTCTTCGATCAGTTTAAAACCATCGATTTTACCGATAAGATCGTCGCCCTTTATGGCTTAGGGGATCAGTACGGCTACGACGAGTACTTCGTCGATGGGCTGGGTATCCTCGGATCGGTCGTTTTAGAAAACGGGGGAAAGATCATCGGCATGTGGCCCATCGAAGGGTACGAATTTGCCAAATCCAAAGGGCAATTCAACGATCAACTGTTCTACGGCTTGGCCTTGGATGAAGATAATCAACCCGAAGAAACGCCGGATCGGCTGGAAAAATGGGTTAGCCAGGTGGAAGCCGAATTAAAAGCTTGTTTAGAGCCTGCTTAGGTCGCCATTCTAAATAATCGCTTGCCAAGGAAGCTAGGCCTTCTGTCCTTATTCTCGCGGAAAGCCTAGCCTCTGTACGTTTACCAAATTTTTCTGTAGGGCTACAATCACTAGCCCCGCCGTATTGCGGCAATCCAGCTTTTGGAGTAGATTGATCCGGTGTCCCTCTACCGTACGCGGTGAAATGAAGAGCCGCTGACCGATTTCGGCCGTCGTTAATTCTTCGCAGATCAGTTGGAGAACCTCTCGCTCCCGCTCCGTCAGGTGGACTTCAAAAGGTTGTTTCAGGTTGGCTTTGGTCTTATGGACCATATTCTCCCGGATGACCGCCATGACTTGCTGATCGTAGTAAAAGCCTTTCTCCGCCACTTCTTTGATACACTGCTCCATCTCTTCTGGACTGGCATTCTTGGGCAGGTAAGCCGCTGCTCCCAATTCGATCATGTGCAGAATGTAGGTCCTGGAGTGGTGGGACGATAGAACAATAAACTTTAGGTCTGGGAATTCTTGCTGAATGATCTTCGCCGCGTCGATACCGTTGAGTACGGGCATGTTGAGATCAAGGAGGAGAATGTCGGGGCGTTCTTCGGCGGCTCGTAGTTGGTCGAGTAGCCTTTGCCCATTATCGGCTTCAAGGACGAGATTTGCGCCAAAATCGGCTAGTAATAGAGAAATTCCTTTCCGGAATAACGATTCGTCGTCGGCAATACCAATGTTCATACGAGGGGTTTTTGTACGGTGATATGCACGCCCTGACCGGGGGCACTCTGTATTTGTAAGTCCGCTCCGATGAGTCGGCTGCGGGATTCCATATTCTGCAAACCCAAGCCCTGTTTGGCCTGCTTAGGATCAAAGCCCTGACCATCGTCGCGGTAGCTCAAGGCTAGCATTTGTGGGCTTTCTTGTAGGGTTAAAACCAGATGTTGAGCCTGGCTATATTTCGTGCCATTAGACAGGCATTCTTGCGCAATTCGGAATAGGGCCAGCGCCGTATCCAGGTCCGGGGATTTCTTTAGGTCGGAAGCCGAAAAGGCGACTTCGAGGCTACTCGCTTCCCGGTACTGTTCGCACAATTCTTCCAAAGCGGGCACCAAGCCAAAGTTCTGCAGGGTAGGGGAAAGCAGCTCGTGGGAAATCTGTCGGGTCCGATGGATGGTTTGGTTGAGTACCCCCAGAATATCACCCAGAGGACTCAGATCTTGAGATTTGCGCAAGCGATGCAGATGCAGGTTGACCACATTGAGCTTGGAGCCAATCTCATCGTGCAAATCCCGGGCAATGCGCTCCCGTTCCTGTTCTTGCGTAGTAATGCTGGTGAAGAGTAACTGTTGTTGGTAGTCGAGCTCGCGCCGCTGGGCTTTGACTTGCTCCCCCTGGAATTTGCGTTGGGAGAAAAAGAAGAAGAGGACAAAAGACAGGGCAAAAAGCAGCATGATGAAAATCCCGGCGAAGAGGATCATCAGGAGGTCGTTTTGCGGTAAGCTGCCTTCCATATGCTGATGAGTATAAGCAGTACGAATAAGACGTACAGGAGTCCGTTAATAGCCCAAAAAAGACGCTGCTGCCCAAAATCCACCTGGTATTGGTTGAGGATCTTGGAAAACATGAAGATAAATAAACTTCCAGAATAGTAGATAAGCACGGCGAAGTTGATGAGTATGAGGGCAAAGGGGACAGGTCGACTTAAATCAATTCTTCCGAACGACTGGAAGAAATAGCTAATCGACGCTCCGAGTAAGAGCAGCTGCACGAGGGTCTTAGCATTGGAATTGAACCCATCCAAGGGTTCTAGCCAGATGCTGTTGGCAATTAGCAAGGCCGTTACGATTGCGGTAAGCAGTGGCCAATACGTCCGAAAGAAGCGAGCCGGATGGAGTAGGTAGGCATAAAAGAAGGCCCAGCAAACCCATTCTAACACCGTATAATAATGCAGTAAGAACAGGTTCGGAATTTTCTGCCGCGAAAGATAGACCGAGACAAATTGGGTCAGAATGGATAAGATTAAGAAGGGCCCCATGCGTTGGAGCGTACCCGGCAGGGATCGGTATCTCACTAGCCAAAGCAAGAAGCCGATCCCCAGGGTCACCTGGGCACTAAAGGTGCAGTATTGAATAAATTCGCGGACCATTTTTAATAGCGAAAAGGTATTTTTTCACACACCGGAGGACAAGGTTCGGTAAAGTCAAAATAACGGTGTTTGCCCTCTTCGAGCTCCACCAGAAAAACGAGATCATGGTAGCGAACGCCCTCCCTGATTTCGGTGACCGGATAGGCAAAAACCCGCTGGTTCGGATTGGTGTCTTCCCCGTCTGGATTCAACAGATGGTACATCTGTTCGATTTCCGTTTCGGCCAGGGCATGCCCCATGACATAGCGCATGTCTCGATTAAAATAGAGCGCCATACCCGAACAAACTTCATCCGACTGCAGCACCGCCGCGACGGTCGCTTTATAGTCCGTATAGCGGCTATCGAAGGTCTCAAATTTGATTTCATTTTCGTACCAATCTTCTACGGCTCCCAGTAATTCTGGGTGCGGGTAATTGAGCGTAGGGGGCGTATCTGTGGTAGGTTCGGCCCCTTCGGTAGATGTCGTCGGTTGCAGATAAGGATATACCGCCGCTACGGCGGCCAGGACAAAAAGTAGGGTCCAAAGGTTCGGTTTTAGATTCATTGGTGTTTGTTTGATTTTGAAATAGATGTTCCCCTAAAGTACTGCCAAAAACACAATAAATGGGCCTCTTTGCGGGGTCTCCCGGTCAAACCAGGGGTTTTCCCCTGGTTTAGCCTTTCCCGTTGTTTTACGCTTACCCGGGGAGCGTTTGGGCTGCAACTTTGTATCGTCAATTGCAACAATATTTTTCAACTCAAAAAATCAAGAACCATGAAAAATGCAATCTCGATGATGAAAGTAGTAAGCCTTCTCGTAGTAGGCCTTCTTTGTAGCCCAATGGCCAATGCCCAAACCAGTTGGCTCGATCATTATTTTACGCCGGGTAATGGCTGGCAGGTTAGCAAGCACGTCCGCACCACGGGCGATGTGAATGGTGATGGGAAAGAGGATCTCATTGGGTTCGGTGGTTCGGCCGTCTTCGTTTCGTTCTCCACGGGTTCCGGTTTTGGTCCACAGCAAGAAGCGCTCAAAAATATGACCCCCGCGCAAGGTTGGGATATGAATAAGCATCCACGGGCCGTTGGTGACGTTAACGGCGATGGTAAAGACGATCTAATCGGTTACGGGGAGAAAGGCGTCTTTGTGGCCTTGTCGAATGGTAAAGGCTTTAATCCGGCCACTATGGTCCTCTCAGACTATTACACGGCAGCGAATGGCTGGAATCCAGCTCGTCATGTACGCACTGTAGGGGACGTCAATGGAGATGGTAAGACCGATTTAGTAGGCTTTGGGGAGAAAGGCGTCTTTGTGGCTTTATCCAATGGGGCTGCCTTTAAGGAGCCAAGAATGGTATTGGAGAATATGGCGATCGGAGCGGGTGCCTGGGAAGTAAGTAAGCATACCCGGATGGTGGCGGATGTCAACGGCGATGGTAAAGAAGACCTGGTCGGATTCGGCGGCCCGGGTGTTTTCGTGGCTTTTTCTACGGGGAGTGGTTTCGAGCCGCAGCAATTACTGCTAAATCACTACTTTACGCAAGCTAACGGTTGGGCAAATACGCAGCACGTGCGTACCGCTGGCGATATCAACGGCGACGGTAAAGCAGACCTGATTGGGTTCGGTAATGCTGGCGTGTACGTGGCCATGTCGATGGGTAAATCCTTCCGGGAGCCGGTCCTATTGGTAGAAAACTATGGGTATAACCAAGGTCAGTGGCGGGTACAATCGCACGTACGGGTGATGGGCGATGTAAACGGTGACAACCGCGACGATATCGTGGGTTACGGTCAGAATGCGGTCTTGGTAAGTACCAACCTGCGGGAATTGAAGCAGAAGTCAGGTGGTAAGAAGTTACTGCGGAACCAGTAGCCTAGCGGCTAGGTGCCATAGCTGCCGAGAAAGGGGTTGACTAGAGATAGTCAGCCCCTTTTGGTTTGGGGAAGGGGAGCATTGGTTTCTCGCCAATTCACCTACCGGATTGCTCTAGATTAGGTAGGGGAGCAAAAAACAACTAATCGCCTTTGGTTTTAACCTTCAAGAAGTAGCTCAGGGCCAGAATAACGGCGGCGACGCTAAAGCCGAAGCCCATGATGTCTTGCTCTCCGTCCCAGGTGACTACTTTTCCCATAAAGGAAATCCCCATCACTACGATGATTACCTTGATCAACATCGACTTGAGCGCATCGAGGTCTTTAACTTGAATCCAGTCCGGGAGATCGGGGAGGGGTTGGACGAAAAGCTCGTAGATACCGATGGACGTAATGAAGATACTGAAGCTCAGCAGGATGAGATCGAGTACGCCCATTACGCCGTAGATCACGCTAGACTCGGCGGTAGAGAGGGCCAGGGTTTTGGCGATGACTTTGAGTCCTTCGGCAAAACCGTAGATTATGACTGCGATACCCAGCAGGAAGAGGCTAACGGCGGCTAAGACACCTACGGCTTGAAAGAGGAATTTAAATGCTTTTTTCATGGAGTGGTTGTTTCGTTGGGTGGCCCCGAGGGGTATTTCCAGAAAGTAACGGGCGAGGCCGGGGATTGTTTTGGTAGAATGGGCGTGGGCTTGTGTTATACCCAAAACGAAATGGTTTGAGTCGTTATCACTCGCCCCTGCACTCGTCCACTGCGTTGCACCCCGAGGACTCGGGGCGCCGAAACTAAGGCTACCAGGGCCTATCCACCCGCTTCGCGGTTCACTCACTCAAACCACCTCGTGGTTTGTCCTGCGGAAACGTTTGTTCATGCCTTGTTGACAAGCACATGTACTTCGCGCTAACTTTCCCAAACCACTTCGCTTTGGGTAAAGAAGTGTTGGGTTATGAAGAAAATGTTGGTGGTACTAATCAT
>JBCDIO010000062.1:0-10100 GCA_038748815.1 Bacteroidota bacterium | reverse complement strand
TGAATTGCCTTACAGCAATGAAGTAGTGGTAGAAGTAATTTCTATGGCCGGGCAAACCATGTATACGACCCGTCGGGAAACCCAAGCTGGTTTTCAAGCATTCTCACTACCAACAGCTGGGCTGAGCCCAGGTTCTTACGTAGTACGGGGTGTATTCGCCGATGGATCAACTTTCCAGCAAAAGTTGCTGGTAACCAAATAAAACTTATTTAGGCATGTAGGATAGGGCCTGCCAAAAGCGGTGGGCCCACCTAGACTTTTCTGTTATCAAGTAGTAATTGTGTAAAACGTTTTTCCTGACTACCTAATCGCATTTTCTTATGTCCACCCCTTGGTATTTTTCCGTAGTAGCATTCGAAAATAAGTGTCAAAAGCTTATTTTAAGTACTAAGTTGCGGATCTTGATCCTTTTTGTGGTAGGGTCTATGGGAATCAGTTGCTCGTCGGACAGCAACTCTCCTTCCGCGCAAGTGGACCAAGAAATGGCAGTTCCGCAACGCATTGTCTCATTGTCGGGTTCGATAACCGAGACTTTGTTTGCACTAGGAGCTGGCGATCGGGTAGTCGGGATTGACGTTACTAGTACATTCCCCAGAGAAGCCACGAAAGATATTCCAACCTTAGGACACGTCTCCAACATCAGTTTGGAGGCCCTTTTAGCCCTGAAACCAGATTTAGTGTTATATGAGCAGGCCAATGCTAACTCGCCGCTTATTGAGCAATTAAAGGGTTCGACCGTAAAACACCAAGCATTATCCGCCGACACGGATGTAGAAAGTCCCATCCGCGTAGCCAAAGAAACCGCTGAACTTCTCCAAATACCTAGCAAAGGAGACTCTCTAGCCAGTGCTATTCAACAAGCTTTAGACCAAATCAAGCTACCGGAAGTAGCTAGTGAAAACAATCCACGCGTTCTATTTATTTACACCCGCGGGCCCGGCAATATGACCATCGGTGGAGCCAATACTTCCGCCGATGTGATCATCAAATTGGCTGGAGGTCAGAATGCTGCTAGCAATATTGACGGATTTAAACCATTATCTACTGAAGGGTTAGTTGCTGCGCAACCAGATTATTTATTACTTTTCGAGAGTGGTCTCGCTTCGGTAGGTGGCCGGGAGGAGCTGCTTAAAACGCCAGGCATGGATCAAATTCCAGCCAGCACCCCCGATCGAGTACTATCAATGGATGGCTTAGCCTTACTCGGTTTTACGCCCAGACTACCAGAAACCCTGCAATGGTTAAGCCAACAAATGCATTCGCAGGCTGATTAAGATCAACAACAATGAATCAACGAGTTGCCAATTTGCAGAATAAGTCAAGGTCCAAGACCACCCTGCGGAGAGGGTCTTGGAGCTTCGCTTTGCAACTCAATGCTAAACAACGCCTGTTAGCGATTTCCTTTCTTGTTGTTCTTGTCCTTTCCTTTCTATTTTCCTTAGTCATTGGGGTTTATCCTATCCCCGTAAAGATGGTAATATCAGGCGTCTTCGGTGCGGAATTACCATCAACAGAATCCTTTCTGGTTTGGCAGGTACGCCTTCCTCGAGCCCTAATGGCCGCCTTGGTTGGAGCGGGGCTTTCTACCGCTGGAGCCGCCATGCAAGGACTTTTTCAAAACCCATTGGCAGACCCTGGGCTCATTGGGGTAAGTAGTGGAGCTATGCTTTTTGCTGCCATTGGAATTGTTGCGCTTCCAGACCAAATCACCAATTTATGGCCCTGGCTGAGCCCGTTCACCGTAGCAATCGCCGCCTTTATCGGTAGTGTTATTACAACGGTTATCGTTTTTCGATTCGCTACCATCCACGGCCGCACCTCGGTACAGCTTATGTTACTGGCAGGTCTCGCCATTTCGGCGCTAGCTAGTGCCGGCACGGGTTTTCTTTCTTACCTCTCCAATGATCAAGAATTACGTGACCTGACGCTTTGGTTTCTGGGCAGTGTTGGATCTACTCAGTGGATCGAAGTCTGGATTATTCTTCCGGTCATTTTAATATCGACGATAAGCCTTTTAGGTATTGCACATCCTTTGGATTTAATGGCCCTAGGCGAAGAAGGAGCTCAGCACTCAGGTGTTGATACCAATGCCCTCAAAAATAGAATTATCCTTTTTACAGCACTTACCGTTGGGGTTAGTGTTGCCTTGTGTGGCGTGATTTCTTTTGTGGCCTTGATTGTTCCACACTTGGTTCGAACCTTAGCCGGTCCTACGCACCGTTCCGTACTACTGCTTTCTACCTTCTTGGGAGCTGGATTACTGGTGCTAGCTGATTTACTAGCTCGTTCTCTTCAGCCCCCAGCAGAACTTCCCATTGGAGTCTTGACCGCGTTCATTGGTGTTCCGTTCTTTTTGTGGATCTTAAGAGGACAAAAAGAAGTATTTGCAAAACTCTAAACGATTGTATCTATGATTAGACTACAGCAATTGTCCGTGCAATACGGGCATCGAACGATCCTCCATCCGATGGATCTCGAGCTTGAAGCTGGAGAACTAGTCGTAATTGTAGGTCGTAATGGTGCTGGTAAATCCACCTTACTAAAAGCAATTGCCGGGGATCTTATCGCGCAGAGTTCAGGAGAAGTTCGGTTTCATAACCGGCTAATCCAAGATTGGAGCATCGGCGAATTGGCAAAATATAAAGGGCAACTAGCCCAAGCTAACTCTATGGCTTTTGCGCTCACGGTCCGTGAAATTGTACAGATGGGACGGTACCCGTTCCGCCAGGAAGAAGATGTAGCAACCCAGCGTAGGTGGGTGGAACAAGCACTTCGTCTTTGCGAAATTGAACCATTTGCTGACCGGAATATCCAAAGCCTCTCCGGAGGCGAGCAACAACGGGTACATTTCGCTCGCGTTCTTGGTCAGGTTAGCTGGTCTTCAACGGACCAGGCCAGAATGTTGCTACTGGATGAGCCCCTCAACAACCTGGATATTACCTGGCAATTAAAAATGATGGAGCTCGCCCGTAAATTCACTGATTCGGGGCATCTGTGTCTATGTATTTTGCATGATCTGAATATAGCCGCAGCTTTTGCGGATCGTATTATACTCTTACACGAAGGGCATTGCCACGGTTATGGCCCCCCTCGTGAAGTCCTTGAAGCAACTAGGCTTGAGGCCATTTATGAAGTTCCCGTGCAAGTGGCATCCATCCCTAACCGGGATTACCCAGCCATTCTCATGGGCCCCAAAAAATCAGCATCCAACTTTTCCAACTCACAAAATCAAAGACATGCACTCCTACCTTAAAGCACTACAAGAAAAGCACCAGGAACTAAAAGCTAAGGAGCCACATCTTCGGGCTCGGAAAGCGGCGGAGCTACTCGGTGCTAACGAAATGGAATTGTTATTGTCGCAATCGACCAATCGGATCAAGACCCTGAGTGGCCCGTGGACGAGTCTTCTTTCGGAACTAGTTCCTCTAGGAAAGGTAATGGCCTTAACCCGTAATAACTATGTAGTCCACGAGCGCAAAGGGGTCTACGACAACGTAAAGTTCTTTACCGGAGGCCAAATGGGAGTAGCAGTCAATCCTGATATTGACCTTCGATTCTTTATGAGTAATTGGAAATACGGCTTCGCGGTCTACTACGAAGGCAAACGCCAGATGCGGAGTTTTCAGTTTTTTGACCAATACGGCCAAGCCGTGCATAAGATTTTTTCTTTTGATCCAGATCGTTGGGATTTCTTTGAATCACTAGTCGAGAAGTATTCACAAGAGGAGGTCACTTTAGACCTTCCCTTACCCAAAGCTCCACTGCCTGATACGCCCGTAATGAATTTAAACGAATCGGAGATCAGTGCCTTTCAAGAATCCTGGAGAAACCTAAAAGATACGCACGACTTCTTCCCACTACTAAAGAAATATAAGTTGCATCGGGTACATGCTCTGGAAATTGCACCTGAAGGTATGACTCAGGCCTTACCTACCGATATTTTATCGGGACTCCTTACAAAAGCAGCCGAGCAGAAAGTGCCGATTATGGCCTTTGTTGGTAATCACGGTTGTTTGCAGATCCATTCTGGAGAAATTAACCGAGTAGCCTGGGTTAAGAAGTGGTTTAATGTCCTTGATCCAGATTTCAATTTACACATCGACACCATGGGTATTGATCAAATTTGGCATGTACAAAAGCCAACAGTCGATGGTATCATTAATAGCATTGAAGTATTTGATAAAGACGGCAATATGATGGTACAGTTTTTTGGTAAGCGTAAACCGGGTATTCCAGAATTAGATACTTGGAAAAACTTACTAGAGACGGTACAGCAGGCCAACGAACCTACTAACTAGATGAAACATATTTTACTTCCGATCGCCCTTTTAGGCCTTCTGATTTTTACAATTAGTCCTACAAATGGACAAACATTCAGTGAAGCTGAATTAGATTCCATTTGGGAATTAAGCTTGGACCAAGTGGTGGTAACCGGTCAATATGCGCCCACCGATATCCGATCTGCCGTACAACCCATTCGGGTGATCAAAGCAGAAGAGGTATTGCAACGGGGAGCTACCAACCTCAACGACGTACTGCAACAAGAACTCTTCCTACGTATTGCTCAAGACCAGGTGCTTGGATCAAGCCAAAGTTTACTTGGATTGAGTGGACGAAACGTAAAGATCTTATTGGATGGTGTACCGGTGATCGGTCGCTTAGCGGGTAATATTGACCTAAACCAGCTACAGCTGCAGCAAATAGATCGTATTGAGATCGTAGAAGGCCCTATGGCCGTCAATTATGGTACCGATGCCCTCGCTGGAGTGATTAACATCGTCACTAAGAAAAGTCAACTCCCTGATCTGGAAGTGCAGTTGAGCACCCAACAAGAAGGCCGGGGTGAGGATAATATCCAAGCAAGCCTCGGTATTCGCCCCGGTGAGAAATGGCTTTTCCAATGGTCCGGTGGAATGGATCAATTCGAAGGCTTTACGCAAGACGATACGCTGCGGTCCGACGTCTGGAATCCCAAAGAACAGGTCTACTTTAATACCGGACTGCGCTACGATATAACCGATGACCATTACATTCGGGTGGGCTTCAACTTTTTTGACGAACAAGTAGATGATCTTGGTTTTGTTCGCCGTCCAGAATTTAAGCCCTACGTACTCGATAATTTCTATGAGACGCAACGCTGGACAGCCATGCTACAACAACAAGGGCGGATTGGCCAACACTGGCATCTAAATTCCACCTTAAGCTATGCCAACTTTGATCGGTACGTTTCCTATTATCGTACTGATTTAGATAATGACAGTACTTACCTAACGGGAAGCGGTGTTGATACTACCTACTTTGATGCGGCACAGCTTCTATCCATCGTGGCCTACGAAGGAGATAATCAGCGGTGGAATGCGCAGTTTGGACTCGATCTCCGGTACGACGAAGGAGCAGGAGAGCGGATTTTGGACTCCCTTTCTAATAATCCGGGTTCAGCCGTTCAATACGAAGCAGCGGCCTTTACGAAAGTACAATTTCGTCCTTTGGACCCACTCCTCATAGAAGGGGGGCTACGGGCCGCGTACAACAGTCGATTCTCCGTCCCTTTGATCCCTTCTATTTTTGTTAAGTACGATCTTTCTCCCACTTGGTCGGCGCGGGCCTCCTACGCCAAGGGTTTTCGGAGCCCAGATCTGAAAGAGCTATTTATCAACTTTATCGATATCAACCATTATATCGTTGGTAATCAGTCGTTGTTGCCAGAGGAAGGAAATCATGTGCAGTTGAGATTAGAAGGAGACTACCGACAAGGTAAACATGCCATAGATGGCCAGTTGATGGGTTTTTACAACCAGATCAGCCAGAGAATCAGTCTATTCGAATACGTAGAATTGGAAGAGGGGGTATATACTCCGGCTGTTGATACCGCCACTGGGCGTTACGCTTATTTTAATCAAGCGGATTTTCAGAATCACGGACTCTCCGGTCGGCTCCGCTATCGGCACCAACATGTAGAGCTCCGGCTTGGCTATGCTCTTACTGGATTCTACCAACCAATCGCAGAAAACAAAGAGTACAATCTCAATTTATTCACGTACACCAACGAATGGAATGCGGCGCTTCGCTTCACCCTTCCTGGGATCAATACAAACCTAAACTTGTGGTTGCGGAGCCAAGATCGTCTGATCAGCTTTTACCTCGGTCAAGTTGATGGAGAAACGCAAACTCTGCAGCGGGAACAAGATGGATTTGCGGTGATCGATGCCAGTATTCAACAAAACTTTTGGAAGGATCGAATTAGGCTAACGGCTGGTGTTAGAAACTTAGCCGATGTTCAACAGGCCGCCTTAACGGGTGGGTCTGCCGGAGTGCATAGCAGCGGAAATGCCATTCCAATTTCACCGGGCCGTAGCTTCTTCATTCAATTGTCGACAACATTCACCGCCAATTGGCGCTAATCCAGAAATATGTCCAACTTCACCCTGTTTCACGAATCCCCAATGGCCCAGCTTTTCGTTTGCTCAGAAGGGATTCATTTCGCGCTATTGTTAGGCAACGTGCAAGTTTTTCAGACGCGAAGGGAATTAGATAAGCTAGCAAATATCACTAGCCGCTACCTAGAACAGGTTGAATACCAACCCTGTAGAGCCTGCAAACCATTTATCATTGATACGCCCCTGAAGAACCTACAACTTCGGTTTTCATATCACGAGTTAGGTCAGTTGCACCACTTCCTGCACGAAGCACTATTCTTAATCGAAGTGGAAGGACTCCTTTACTCGGAAAAATAAAGTGTATTTATAGTTTAATAGTTTTTGCCTTTTCCATAATAAGGCGAGCCTCCATCTCAATTTTTGAGTGGGGGCTCATTTTTTCTATCCTATGTACGGGCCTTCCCTAAAACAGGTGCTCGATCACATGTTCTTCGGTAATACCTGCTGATTCTGCTTTGTAGTTACGCACGATACGGTGGCGTAGCACGTACTTAGCAATGGCTTGAACGTCTTCAATATCCGGAGAATATTTGCCGTGGATCGCAGCGTGGCACTTAGCGCCAAGTACCAAGTACTGTGAAGCCCGTGGTCCCGCTCCCCAAGAAATGTAATCATTGACCATTTGGGGAGCCGCCGAGCGATTTGGACGCGTCTTGGCGGTTAAGCCCACCGCGTATTCCAATACATTATCGGCCACTGGTACCTTGCGGACCAATTCTTGAAAAGCTAGGATTTGCTCACCGGTTAGAATATTTTGTAAATCCGTTTTCTGTACCGAAGTGGTTCCTTTCACTACTGCAATTTCCTCTTCGTAGGTCGGGTAATCCAAAGGGATATTGAACATGAAACGGTCCAATTGTGCCTCGGGCAACGGATACGTTCCTTCTTGCTCAATGGGGTTTTGGGTAGCCAGCACAAAGAATGGCGAGGGAAGAAGGTGTCGAACACCACTAACGGTTACCGACCGTTCTTGCATGGCCTCCAAAAGAGCCGCCTGCGTTTTGGGAGGAGTCCGGTTAATCTCATCGGCCAGCACAATATTGGCAAATAGTGGCCCGGGGTTGAATTTAAAGTGCCGATCTTCATCGAGTACCTCCGACCCAGTGATATCCGAAGGCATCAGGTCGGGGGTAAACTGAATCCGTTTAAAATCAAGATCTAATACTTCAGCGATGGTCGATACTAAAAGTGTTTTAGCGAGCCCAGGCACCCCTACCAAAAGGCTGTGTCCGTTGCTAAACAGAGAGATAATCACGGCTTGCACGACCTCGTGCTGACCAACGATTACTTTTCCAATTTCATCTTTCAGGGTCTGGTAGGATTGGGCAAGAGCATCGATTGCCTCCACGTCAGAACGGTAATTGTTTGCTGCCATTCGAGTAACTAGGTTTTAGCGCCGGAGCATTTGAGAAATCCGGCATACAGGTCGGATTAGTAGTAGAAAATATTGCAACGTCGCAAATATACAGTTTGTTTCCCGGCTTGGGAAAATCGAGCTATTTCTGGGCCTTTTTCACCATTTCTGGACAGCTCCACACAAATTCATCCAGTCCCCCACCGGACCCCTGATAAGAGTAATGCCACCATTCTGTACGGATAGGTCTAAAGCCATAGCGTTCCATAGTGGTTTTCAATAAAGCCCGATTGGCAAGAATGACCGTATCCAAATTCCGGTACTCGTGCCACGCTTCGGGCCCAAAATAATCGAAATCGGTCCCCATATCCAAGACCTTCCCTTGCGTATCGATCAGCCCCAAATCGACGGCCAATCCTCGGTTGTGCATACTCCCTTTATTCGGGTCAGAAACATACCGTTTATCCGGCAAAATCTCCCACATCCGAAATTGCACGGGTCGCGGTCGGTAACAATCATATAAGATCAACCCTAGTCCTTGTTTTTCTAAGTACTTTTCTGCTTCACCTAATGCTTTGGCAGCTGCCGGTCTTAGAAAACAACGTCCACAGGGATACACGGCTTGTTTGAGAAAGTTATTCTCCGTTGCATACCGAAAATCGAGTATCCTAGAAGCCGTTTCTCGTAACTCCTGCCACTGTAGGGTATCATAATCGATGCGTATTGGATTGGGGGCTGGCTTTTGCTCGGGCAATTGAATGGAATCCACTTGCGAGTTGCGGGGAGGCTCTGGCGGTGGCGGGCTTGGCTTATTCTGGCAGCTCCAGATGGTGTATATTAAAACCGTACAACAAAGGATCCAAAACCGATTCATGTGCATTGGTATTTCCCTCCAATATCAGGCCATTTTACAGAAAAGCCAAGGGAAAGCAAATTCGTCCGCCAAGTGCAGTTTATGATTGCGATGGGCTTCTAGGCGCAATATTTTGTAATTTTGCGCCATTCCACGCCCGGGACCCTCCCACTATTTTGAAAATTTCCCGCATGGCTACAATACACGATCGTTTCCCTAACCCTCCCTGGCCTTTACTGCTTCTTATTTTGGTGGTGCTACTACCCGCTTTGTGCCTACATTTGGGTATGCTCACGTATATTGACGATGAGGCCATTCGAGCACTCGTAGCACTGGAGATGCACCTTACTCAAGACTATATTACCCCGACCCTTTCCGGAGCTTTATACTTCAATAAGCCTCCTCTTTACAATTGGTTTTTATTACTATTCTTTGGTGGTTTCGGAGCCTTTACCGAGTGGGTTTCACGGGGAGCTACAGTCTTTTGTCTCCTTGGTTTTGGCCTCACGATATTTGTCTGTCTACGGAAGGTTTTGGGTCGTAATAAGGCCTTGATGGTCGTCTTTATGGTGATTACTTCTTTTCGAATTCTCCTATACGATAGCCTTTTGGGGCTTATTGATATCGGATACTCTTGGGCCGTTTTTTACTTATTCTGGCAGGTTTATTGGCAGAGTGAGCGGCGGCGTTGGTGGCAGCTATTCGTAGGCGTTTATACCTTAGCAGCCATCGGTTTTTTACTGAAAGGACTACCAATCATTGTCTTTACCGGAGCCAGTTTAATCATCTGGTTTAGCTACCGCCGTTGGTGGCGTAGATTGGTGAGTATACAGCATTTGGTCGGTATCCTTTTATGGCTCCTTCTGGTCGGGAGTTACTACTACCTTTACGCCCAGTCAAATGATGTGCAGGTGGTCTTTGCCACCTTACTTGAAGAATCCTCCAAACGGACAGCGGCACAGTATGGTATTGGAAAAACCATCCAACATCTATTTACCTTCCCCTTTGAACTCGTTTACCATTTTTTACCTTGGTCCTTGCTGATGATTCCGGCCTTGGGTAAATGGATCCGTGCCCGGAGCCTGCCACAAGAATCTTTCTTGGCTTTTGCGGTGTTAGTAGGCGGCGTTAATTTGATCCCGTATTGGATTTCGGTAGAGGTCTACCCTCGCTATCTTTTCATGTTTTTGCCATTGCTATTTAGCCTTGCGCTGGGCGGAATTCCGGATTCCTTTTGGCAGCGACGGCAGTGGTTTTACTGGATAAGTGGAGGGCTGCTTTCCTTGCTTACCCTGGCAGCGACCTTACCCCTATTCTGGCACCGTCTACAGGTTAGCCCGCTCTGGATGCCCAAGGGTATACTACTAACGGCGGCCTTGGCCACCCTTTTGTACTTTTTCTGGCAACGAATCCATTGGCAGTTGTGGCTCTTAGTCTTAGGCCTTGCTATTGTCAG
>JBCDIO010000061.1:0-10394 GCA_038748815.1 Bacteroidota bacterium | reverse complement strand
GCTGAGGCTTACGTGGCCGCTCAAGCTCTAAAATAATCTTGGGCATCTTCCGCACCTTCTCATAGTACGCTTTGATGGCATTGATGGCCTGATTCTGGGTACTAGCCGCTACCTTTTTACTCCGCACTAAATACAACATAAACTTGCGAATGTCATCCAAATCTAACTCATCCGCGGTCTTCGGGTGATGATAGCGCATATAATGACTAAAATGAATCGTATACCCTTTAATAGTCGAATAAGCATATCGCTCCATCTCCAATTGCCCCCACAACTTCTCCACTAGCTTTTTCTGGGCTTCAGTCAATGGCTTTAGTTCTCCATCCCGAGGCTTAGGACGCTTCCGAGCATTAAAATCCTCCCTTTTTTCACCCCAATACGACTTCTTCTCTTTCGCATCCGGTAGAATGGGAATTTCTAATTCAGGAAATACCGATAATAAGCTATGTACACTTTCTGAAGTTGCAGGTAAATGCCAACATTGATTCGTTTGACTCCAACGAACCCCATCAATACCTTTGATTTTCTGTATAGTCCATTGATTATACTCAAAATATACCATGATACGGAGTTCTCCTCGATGCTTTTCTAACTCGACTTGCATAAAAAGTATTTTTGCCTACAAACTGTTTCTTTTCGCGTTTTATCGCCAGCACTAACCACCCAAAATTTGGGAAAAAGAACCCGATTTTCTTACCAATCACTCTTTTGCAGGCTATCCTTTTATTTCACACCTTGCTCCCACAAACCAATTTTTCAATACCATGCGAAATAAGATTCAACTCATTGGACACCTCGGACAAGATCCCGACATCAAAGAATTCAACGGCGGTAAAACGATGGCCAAAATATCGGTTGCCACCAACGATTACTACAAGAGCCCAAAAGGCGACCGCCAACAAACTACCCAATGGCACAATTGTGTAGCTTGGGGACGCACTGCCAAAAACATGGAGCGAATGCTCAAGAAGGGAAAGAAAGTGGCTATCCAGGGTAAACTAGTCTACAATAGCTGGGAAGATAAAAATGGAATTAAACGCTACCAATCGCAGATATGGATCCAGGAATTCATTGCCCTCAACTAATCCGGATATACCCAAAGTAAAGTGATATGGGAAGGTTAATACGAAGTCCATGTGTTTGCTAGTAAGGCATGAGCGAACGTTTTGGAGCACAAACCACGAGGTGGTTTTTGCCTTTGAACCGCGAAGTAGGTGGGTAGCTGGCCAACAGCCATAGTTTCGGCACCCCGAGCATTCGGGGGCAACGACGTGGATAAGTATAAGGACTAGTAAGAACGACTCAAACCATTTTGTATAAGGTATAACATCCCTGTTCCTATATCCAACCCTCTGGGCACGGTCAACGGCCGTGCCCTATTTTAATTCAGACACCAATCAAAGTAATTTTTTGAAAGAATTTCCCGAAATTCCCAAGATTAATCAACGTTTCTCCCATTCTCTATGAAAAATCAAATGACCAGTGCTCTCTGCGGCCTATTTCTATGTACAGCAACCTTCTGCTTGGTACAAGTTCCAAAACTTCAACAATACTATACCGGTAATACCCAATACCTAGCTCCCATCGGGTGGACCATAGAAGCCCAAATGCAGAATGGCATGGCCACCTGGCAAGCAGCAAAAGATCCGGCAGACCCTTATTCACCCGGCATTCTCGTCATGGTTCTCCCCAATACCCCAGGCGACCCACGCTCCATCGTTCTACAACTCTTCCAACCGAGCATACCAAATCTACAAGAAATGGACGCTCGAGTTATTTCATCCAACGAAGGCCATTTCATCTTCCAAGGACAATCGGAGCAAGGCCCCATCGTCCTCCATTCTTTCTTTCTCCGAGACCTTAGCTCCAACCAGCTCTTCGTTAGCTCTTTCGCCGCTTCACAAACCGATTATAACTCCTTGGGCGGTAATGATCTTCTATATCGTTGTCTAAGACGAGAAACGCCCTTTTCCGAAGCTAGTACCCCAATTACCCAAAATGGAAATGCCCCCATTGTCCAAGATCCAATCGCCGAACAATTTGGAGGAGGGCTAAACTTACAAGACCCCAACATCAAAAGACAGATCCTACAAAACACGGCTTCCTTTAACCGATCTGATCTCCTTGGTGAATGGACCCAAATCATGTCTTCCACAACCTCCAATGTTTTCGAAGACCTTTCAACCGGTCAGCTAAGTCAAGGGACCACCGGCTATGGACACATTCTTCGCCTCACCAATAATGGTGCTTACGAGCTTAGCTATGCCTACCACAACGGGCCGAATAACCAAGTGGAAGTGAGCGAGACGGGAACTTTCTCCCTACAAGGAACCACCCTAAGCCTGAACCCTGCTCGATACAAGGCCGATTACCTGATCTACGGCCAAGCACAATCGGAAAATAAATCCTCACCACCAGCTCGGGTCTTCCAAATGGGGCTGCACCCAAGCGGTAAATATCTGGTCCTCTCAGGGGCGGCCATGGAGTATAGCATCACCGCTGAGCAAGATGCCTATGGCAATAATGTTATGTTGGAAGGATTCTATCGCACTAAATAAACGCCAACAAAAAAGGCGCTCCGATTAAAGCGCCTTTTTTGTTGAAGCTTGGTTATATCCAACCACCTTTCCGAATTAACTGATAAACGGCCTGCACCTCTGTCAACTGTCCCGCTATCGCTCCAAGCTGATCGACTTCCAGCCCTTCCGCAAAATCTTTCAGCTTACGATAACGAATCCAGATCGTTGGATCTTTCGCATCAATGCGCACCTGCCGAATCACCCCATCCATTACATCTATTGGCTCCGCAAATTGTTTCATAGCTCCTAAAGCACTCTTTAAGCCCTGTAGCAAAGCTTGTACCTTTGGTCCCTGTTCCCTTCGATGCTGAATTTCTCGCATCCGTCTGTAAATCTTAGGAAAACCAGTAATAGCCTTGCGTTCGGTAGCCTCCATGAGCATCAGCGCATCCAAGGGGTCTTCCTCATCCGCAATAATCTGCTGGGTATCGATCGGCCCCATGCTTTCCCGTAGGCGAGCCGCTTCTCTGGCAATAGCTTCCATCGGGCCCGGTGGAGGGGCTTTGGGTGGAGCCTGATACCCTTTTAGATCAGGAGCCTCGATTAAATCAATCAGATCGATCACTCGTAACAGTATTCGATTGGTTTGCAATACCTGCTCATCATAATCCAAAATACCCTTGCGCTTATCCGATTCCAATCGATGGTATTCTCCGTTCAACATCAGCAACTCCTGATACCGCAAACTCGTAGAAGCAAGTGCTCGTAGTAATTGCTCCAGCGTCTTCTCCATATCTTCGCTCGCAGCAATCTTCCAATCATTTTTCTGAGAAGAAAGGTCTTTTTGGGTACTCATTCTACCTGATTTTCCGAAAAGGTACATATTTTTTTATCAGCCTCAAGGACTTTCAAGGGGTACTGGCAAAGGCATTCTGACCAAAGTTCCTTAATTTTCAATTCTAAAAAACAATCATCCTCTATGAAGAAAGTACGCCCCTTCTTACCCGTTTTCGCCCTATTATTTCTTCCCCACCTCATGCATTCAATTGGTGATCCCGCTCGCCAGGAAATCGAACTTCCCCCAGGTCTACCCTCACAAGGGCAGAATATGATCGTCGCTGTGATCGACCGCGGCATCGATTATTTTCATCCAGACTTCATCAATCCCGACGGCACTACCCGTATCGCCTACCTCTACGATATGATCGATCCCTCAGGAGCCAATGCTCCCAATAATCCTTATGGCATTGGTACCATCTTCGACGCCACGCAAATCAACGGATCCCTTCAGAATAGCAGTGCTCCACTCAGCACCGATCGCTTTGGGCACGGAACCGCCACCGCTAGTATCGCCGCCGGCAATGCCTCCCAAGGTTCCTACCCGCAATTTGCCGGCGTGGCGTCCGAAGCCACCCTCATTATCGTGAAAGTAACCCACGACCCCTTTCCGGCTTTTGCCGATCAACCCGGCCAAATGGGCTTCTTCGATCCCACCTATATTCCGGTAGCCCTCGAATTTGTGGCCGATAAAGTCGCGGAGATAGGCCAACAAAGTGTAACACTCATTAACCTGGGATCCATCGGTGGCCCTACCGATGGTACTTCCCTCGTCGCCCGAGCTATGACTGACTTTGTAGAAGATGGCCACCACCTGGTCTGTGGCGTAGGTGACGATGGCGGAGCTAATAATGTAGCCTCCGGAAATATCGCTCAAAACGAAATGGGTATACTTACCTTCCAGAAAGAAGCAGGCTTCGTACGGCTCGACCTTTGGTATTCGGAGAATGATCGCTTTGGCATCAACATTATCGATCCAGCCGGAAACGTATCTGGTTCCTTACCCGTTCCTAACTCAGCGACTGGAGCAGAATTCCAAACAGGGACCAACTATAGCTACTTCCATCGCGGAGCCGAGGTAGACTTTTTCGGTTCCACTAGCGATCGCCGCGAAATGCTCATCGACTTCACGGGTATCCCCGGAGAATATACCATCGAAATTACCGGCGATGTCATCATCGAAGGCGACTTCATCGCAACCCTCAATCCCGCACGCTACAATAACAACAACGCTTTCACCTCTTTTATCACACCGGGCTTTAGCATCAACGACTATGCAGCCGCACCAGGAGTAATTACTCCAACAGACTACGTCATCAAAAACGATTGGGTCGATATCAATGGTAATCAACAGGATATCACCGGTCAGGGAGAAACCGGCGAACTGTGGATCGGTTCTAGCGAAGGCCCCACGCATGACCTACGCCAGGGAGTCGATATTGCCCTGCCGGGTGAAGTCCTCTTTGCCGCATATAGCCCCAATACTTGGTATAGCAACTTCTCAAGCTCCCAAGTACAGGGCGGTGATGGAAATTATGGTTTGCAGAATGCGGTGAGTGCCGCAGCCCCTTTACTTACCGGATCTATTGCCGTCATCTTGCAGGCTTGGGAAGAACGATATGGTTATTTTCTGTCCCCGGGAGAATTACTCACCCTCCTCCATGACTATGCCGTTGAGGATGCGTTTACGGGCCCCACCCCCAACAATACCTGGGGCTACGGAAAATTCAAGATAGCACCGATCCTAGACGATATTCTAGAATCCACCCAACAAATTTATATACCAACTACCCACTTGACCTTATTACCCAATCCAGCCAGCTCGATTCTCAACTGGCAGCTTGATTTGGAAACACCCGTTCTCAATCTAGAAGTACTCGATCTACAGGGACATGCGGTATTCTTCCAAAAAGGGACTGGATACCAAGGAGCCATTCCAGTACATAACCTAGCCACGGGTTGCTATCTACTCCACATACAAACCGAAGCGGGCAATATCACTAAACGATTCTTGGTAGAATAAAATACCCCGGAGCCGCAAATCAAATTCTGTTCATAGGATTATGGGCTCACAGGGCATAAGAAGGGTTATACACGGTTTTGGTAAGAGGAATGCTTAATTTCCCCTAATCCACTCCAATCCAGTTGGAGCTTGGGTCCGATGGAGATAGATCAAGCCGTCGTACGTGCTTGATAAGTTAATAGGATTGGTGTATTGAAAGTCAGCATTTGCTAAGAATTCACCGAGATCTCCTCGGTACAAAATCGAAGAGCGAAGGTAAGAATCTAGATTACGATCTTCTTTTAAAAGTCTGCGAATGTCCATATACACATCCCCTAGACTCAATGCGCCCAGCTTTCCTTGTAGGCTTCCCTCTGGGGCTTCCTCATAAGTCCATATCTTAAATCCGTCGTTCTCACTGAACGATCCAAACTGCCCCGATCCAAAGGTAAAACCAATCGCGAAGTAGGCTTCGCCATACCAACGATTCAAATGCTCCCCCAGCACTGGATAACCAAAGCGGACAGAGCGTAAATTGACGTGCCCATTGTGTGCCCAAATCGCCAGCCGGGCGTCTTCTCCTAGTTGCTGGTGGACCCAGGCTACATTGCGCGTTGAAAAAAGATCGCGCAGCGTTACTTGTAAACTAAAATCATCTTGCGCCACGTAAGTGGCGTATTGCCGAAAGATCTCAACGATCCGTTCGGCGTTGGCAAAAGTAGTTTCACCTTGACCTCGTTGCAGAGCTTCTGCATTACTTGCTAACCATCCTTGTAGTGTATAGTAAAGATCCCAATACCCCTGGATCATCGTTTGATCATGTTCCCAGAAAACAACCATCGTTCTTTCCGCTTCGAGCTGAGTCGCTAGTTCCTCCGTCCCCAAACCACTTTCTGCTACGTACCTCTCCATCCACTCCAGGTTACTTTGCACGGTCGTCATCTCCATCCCGAAAATCTGAATAGGCGTCTCCGCCTGTTCATTATGCTTCCGTAAGGCCACCAATAGATCTCTAAACTCTTCGGTTCGGTAGGTAAACCAGCCACTTTTTTGCACCAGACTATCCGGATTTCCCACCCCTGTTAGCAGATATTCATTCCAGAATAGAGCCTGCCCAAAATCTACTTCTAATACCAAAGCCTGCAAAAGCCCCTGCTTCGCCAGATGCTCAATGATGGCTCGCTTGTAAGCATAGCATTCCCGGGTATAATGGGACACTTCTCCCAAACCCAAGATCTGGACCTCCTCCATGGTATCATCTAACCAAGCCCACCAGCTGGCCGGTATGTGCTCCACACTTTTTAGCGGCGTCACTTGTCCGGCAGCAATCGCATAATCTGTGAAAGTTTCTTCCTGGGCAGGTAGCCAGAAAGCCCCAAGCATGAAGAGCCAGGTCAGAATGGTGATTCGTTTGTCCATAGTTATTCCTATACCTGAACGAAAAAAGCCCAGATACTGATTCAAACTAAAGTTACCTACCCCATTGAAAAGAAAAAGGGCCAAACCCATATCCGTAGAGCTTGGCCCTTTAACTGTAGCCAATGAGCGTGTAAACGCAAAAATAAAGCCTTTAGGAAGTAATATCCCCGTCGTGTTTTGGCATTTTCCTTGGGTACAGGGGCTTCTTTATTTGATCCCCCATACTGTGGGATTTATTCCGCAAATAATCAACTAACTCCGTACGATCCGTTATATGAGCCACCTCTTCGTAAGGTACCGGATCACCAATTTTCACCACAATTTCCTTACCCATCTTATTTTTCACTTCATTGAGCAAAAGACTCAACCGCAAGTTCATACTGAACTTGCTCACCAATTGGAAAAGCGGACTATTTTGTCCTTCAAAGTATAAGGGAACAACCGTCGCCTTCACCTCGTGTACCAGCATGGATAAAAATCGACGCCAGCGAAAATCTTCGGCCGGTTTGCCAATTTTCTTGGATGTAGCTACCGCCCCCGAAGGAAAGATCACGAAAGACTCTCCATTTTTTAAGCGTCGAATAGTGTTTTCCTTACTGCGTTCGTTGGTTTCTCTTGCTTCTGGTGTGCCGGCAAAATCAATGGGCTCTAAATAACGATCCACAATTTCTTCCCCCACCAAAAGGGCATTCACCATAAAGAAGAAATCAGGACGTACACTATTCACCAACCAGGCCATAATTACCCCATCAACAACCCCAAACGGGTGGTTAGAGACAAAGATTACCGGTCCGGTTTTAGGAATCTTATTCCTTTGATCAATGTCGTAGATCACCTTCAGATCAAGCTGCTTCATCAATTCCGGCCAAACTTGCTCTGGCTCCAAACCCATTTCCTTCACTTCGGTATACTTCTTTTCCAACATGGGACGCCCAGTAGCTCGTTCAATCGTGCGAATGATCAGCTTTTTGATCAACGGATCGTTTTCGTCCGCATAACTCAGGCTTGCTTTTCCGGATTCGTTGTTAAATACACTCTTCGCCATCGTTCAATCATTTTATTGCTAATACGCAGGCAGTCAAAACACGGTTGGTCTTTTAACGCCTTAACCGATTTAAATATAGCATAATGAATGGAAATATCTTATGGCAATCGCCCATTGGTCCGCTAAAATCTACGAAGACTTACTATTATCCGAAGAACGGCACCCCAACAAAAACGGCCCGCCATAAGGCGAGCCGCTTCGTTCATTCGTGAATTCCTATCATTTTATTACGTTGCAAAATATTTTTAGTTACTGTAAAGCTTAGCGTTGTTTCGATAACTACCACTACTATTGGAGAACCAATCCGTAAAAGAGCTTCCTCCACTTTCTGACCAATCTTTAAATTTCAAATAAGCATTATTGATCGGTTCTTTTTCTACTGGATAGGTAAATGGAGTTGCTAAATTCACACCCCAGGGCAGATTGTTTGCAGTGAGGTAGTATTTGCCAGTACCCGGATTCGAATCATCATCCTGGGTGCCAAAGAGGGACAAATTAGCTTTATCCGTCGGCGTTCCACCCGGTAAATGGATCTCATGCCCTCGACTCATCCCCGCAATCAGAAACGGATTAAAGGGTGCGGAGCCAATGAAACTCGATTGCCCAGACGCGAAGTTGGCATCAACGGTTAACTCTATCGGTGCAACGTAGGGGCCACTCGTTTGCGTATTCACAAAGCCTCCTCCCGGAGCACTCATTACCCCAAAGCCATTATCAAACATGATGATCGTAGCATTCGTTTGCCCGGCCTCGGCCCCATTCACCCCAAAGGTGATATAATTTTCGGTAATGCTGTTCCCACTCACACTGGAGATCGCCGAGGAAGGAACGGGCAACTCAAAACCAAGTCCACTGCGGTACCCCGCTCCCATCGCTTTGATCTTTACTTTGGTCCGCAAGCGAACGACCTTGTTGTTCGCACCACGCTGCTCGATCATACTGTAATCAACCACCATGTCATTCAGGTCATAATCTCCCTGCTTGGGCCAGAAATCTTCAAAGGCCAAAGAGTTATACTGATTCTGTGCTGGGTAGTAGCTTTCAAAAGCTACATCTGGATCCTCGTTGTTGTTATCGTAGATATCTGGAATACCATCACCGTCGCTGTCTGGAGAACTATTCGTAGTTTCTGGCAAGTTCGATGTATTAATGGCTACGAATGGATTCGCTGATACATAGAAAATAGCGTCGTTGAAATCTTTATCACCACCCGGGCGAGAAATATCTTCCATACCAAGGAGAAGGAGTTCCCGAGCCTCATCGACTAAAAGTACAGTATGTGACTCCTGGCCACCTGGGGCAAAATTGTTTAAGGATTTATCGGAGAACTTAATATGTGTGTTATAGCTTGGATTAGGAACTACTTGCTGACTGTTGTTATTCCAGCCATTCGGCACCAAAAACCAACCAATAGAAGTACCCGCAGGAAACTGACCTAGATGTACTTTGTCACCAGAAGTCAATCCTCCACCACTGCCTTGGTAACTGGCGTTCGGAAAAATGATCTGAAAATTGTCAATATCATCCACCGAAGAAGGAGGGTTATTGGTTTGGTAGGTATAAAAACCCAAAGAGTTTCGATAACCAGCTCCCTCGTGCACAAAGGTTACCCATACGTCTGCTAAGGCATCCAAATTGGTATTAGCCGAAGTTCCATTTGCAATGTAGTCTGGGTTGTGCGTCGGCACGGGAGCACCATTGGGTAACGATGCATTAACCATTGCTAACTGATCGGCAGTGATTACATCCCCTTCTGCCATCAAATAAGCAGGCACCCCATTACTATTGTAGCCCCCCATATAGTCAAAGTCTAAATCCCATATCTTTTCAGGGGTTGGTGGCTGGATAATATCAGGTCTTGGTATCGGAGTAACCAAACCTTGGTTATTTTCTTGCCCAAGTACAAAATCAATAATGGGTTTGTTAATGTAAACGATGTTTGAATCTGGTAAACCAATAAACTTTGTATTGATCATAATACTTTCCGTATTCACATCCAGTACTAAATCAGATTCAAAAACCCCGTCTTCACCAATCCATCCATTAATGGCCGTGGCATAAATGCCGTTTCGAGGTACTAGCACCTCTACCGGAATATTTACCAGAGGATCACCCTGGTTGTCTAGAGCAGAAATACGTAAAGTTAGGTCTTTGATCGTACCATAATCAAAGCCATCGGGTACGTCAAAGTTTTCAATTAAGCTTCCGTCCACCTCCGGTTGGTTTGGAGTTGGGACTTCGTCACGCTGGCAACCAAAAATGCTCAGTGCCAGAACGAATAGGATCATTCTTTTCATCATGCCATAATTTTAAAGTGCTACCATATTTAGGTTGGAGGGAGAATACCTGTATGTTTTTTACCCGGGGAGAGGGAGTAGGTTGATCTGAATTTGGATCAAAACTCGTCCTTTAAATTACTTCCTGCAAGGATTACAAGGCAAGCCCTACGACCAATACCGGGTATATTATTTTGTTCAATAATAAGATTCCAGATTTGCATCACGCTCTGGTTTTCAATCACCTAGCGTAGGATGCAATTTTTGAGAGGGTGTTCAAAAGCAATTAAAGAAAG
>JBCDIO010000060.1:0-10395 GCA_038748815.1 Bacteroidota bacterium | reverse complement strand
TTCTGGATGATCCGAAAAATCTCCATCTAAAAAGACAACGATATCGGGCTGTTCTGCCTTGGGCTTCTCCGCCAAATAAGCAATTCCTTTTAGGCAAGCACTTCCGTATCCTTTTTGCGGTTCGTTTAATACGGTGGCTCCCGCATGGATGGCTACTTCTGCCGTGCGGTCGGTACTGGCGTTGTTGCAAACAATGGCTTCCCTTACCAAATCGGGGGGGATGGCTTGCAGTACATGACCTATGGAGGACTCCTCGTTATAAGCCGGAATTATGACGTCGATCGTTGGACTTTCCATACCTAAAATATGCGCAAAGGTAGGTCAATATCTTGGGAATGCAATGTCCGTGTTAAAACATTCGGGTCCACGTACCCGCTTAGATGATTTGACGTTTCTAAGGAAAATTGCGAACATTGTGCAAAATCAACATGCAATGAACAATTGGGCACGTTTCTGGGGGGGATTATTCATGTTTGGACTGCTACTTGGATACAGCTGTCAACGGCCGGACGACTTCACCACTAATCCGGAGGATAGCTTGGAATTCTCCCTAGATACCCTGCGCTTTGATACCGTTTTTACCTCTTTAGGCTCTGCTACCCGAAGCGTAAAGGTGTATAATCGAGCGAATAAGGCCATTCGAATTTCTAGTATTTCGGTTGCTTCGGGTGCCGCAAGTAAGTTTCGCTTAAATGTGGACGGTATCCCCGGAAATGAGGCTACGGATGTCGAAATTTTGGCAAATGATAGCATTTACGTATTTGGTGAAGTAACAATCAATCCGGATGAACCGCTCTCTTCGAGTCCTTTCGTGATACAGGATGAACTGATCTTCGAAACCAATGGCAATACCCAATCGGTGATGTTGGAAGCCTGGGGCCAGAACGCCAATTACATTCCGAGCCGCTTCGGTAAAGGAGGTGTCGCCTTGCTGAGCTGCGACCTCAATGAAGTGGTATGGGACGATCCCAAGCCCTACGTAATTTATGGAGTCTTAGTGATCGATAGCTGTACGCTGCGTATTCCCGCCGGCACCCAAATCTACGTGCACGGAGGCATCGCAAGAACCTTTGATGAGAACGAAGATCTGGTCGTCTACAACGACGGACTCATCTTTGCTCTACCACAAGGGAAATTGCAGGTCGAAGGGACTCTGGAAGACCCCGTCGTTTTTCAGGGGGATCGCTTAGAAGAACCTTTTGGGGAGGTCCCCGGGCAATGGGTGGGCATTCGTCTGTCTAGTCAGGGCAATTCCTTCGAATACGCCGAGGTGAAAAACTCGCTGCTGGGAATCCTGGTCGATTCTTCGGCACAACTCAGCTTACAGAACACGCAAATTTATAATACCTCCGGACCGGGACTGGTTGGACAACACGCCAGTATCGATGCTACCAATTGTTTATTCTATAATAATGGCAGTTTTTCCGTACAACTAGGCTACGGGGGAGACTATACCTTTGACTATTGCACCCTGGCCTCTTTTGGAGTGGATGCACCGGCGTTGAGCCTGAGCAATGGTATTTGCTACGACCCACTGTGCCAATCCTTCGATATTTATCGGTTGAATGCGGCTTTCCGGAATTCGATTGTCTACGGTTCGCGCCGAGATGAGATCTCCTTGTCTGACTTTACAGCGGGTATGGACCCAGGAAGCTTTAATATCAGCTTAGAAAATTGTTTGGTGCGAGTCGATGAGCTACTCGATATAGATGAAGGTGGTTATCCCGATTTTTTGTTAGATCAGTGTAGCCCTTGTATTAACGCCGGTTCCTCGGATGCGGTGTTTGCTGACGCCGATGAAGACGACTACCAGCTAGATACCTTATCACTGGCCGAAGGACAGGCCCTACCGATCAATGGGATCTTGAAAGACCTTATTGAGAATGATCGGGATTCACAAACTCCAGATATCGGTTGCTTCGAATACCAATACGAATAGTATGTTACCCAAGTCCATCGCCATTATCGGATTAGGCTGGCTAGGAGAAACGCTGGGAGAGGAGCTTCAAAAAGCCGGATGCCTGGTGCGTGGCACCACCCGTTCTCCTGAGAAGCAAGAACGATTAGAACAAAAAGGCTTCGATGTATACTTATACGAATTAGGGGCGGCCATTCCATCTGGATTATTGGCGGTGGAAGCGATCTTGATCAATATTCCTCCCGGTCGTCGTCAAGCGGAGCAGCAAGCTGCTTACCCAACAAGGATCGCGCAGATCTGTGCAGCAGCGGAAGAAGCGGGTGTCCAACGAGTGATTCTTGCCAGCAGCACCGGGGTCTATGCCGAACAAGGTGGATGGACAACCGAGGATAGTCCGCTGAATGCCGAGAAGCCATTCTTACATCACGCCGAACAGCCTATTCAAACGACAAACTGGAGTTGGACGATCCTGCGTTTTGCTGGATTGGTGGGTGGCCAACGCCATCCTGGTCGCTTTCTGGCGAGAAGAAAGGAATTAGGCCGTGGAAATGCACCGGTTAATCTCGTCCATCGAGAGGATTGTGTAGCCATTATTCGGGGCGTGTTAGAAAAGTCGCTGGAGGGTATTTTTAACGTTTGCTCAGATGAGCATCCAAGTCGGTCGGTCTTTTATCCAGAGCAGGCCAAACGATTAGGACTTGCTCAGCCAACCTTTTTACCAGATACGGGGACCGAATACAAGCGAATTAGCAACCAGAAGCTCAAACAAGCCCTCGACTACGAATTCCAGCATCCGGACCCCCGCACATTCCCGCTGGTGTAAGGAAGGCCAGAGGGACGCAAATAATCATCTTATTGGTTGATCGTCTCTATGGCTAACTGTATTTCATCTACTAAGTTGTGGAGGTGCTCGGGAATATTATCCTTTTGGGTATCAATAATCCACCACCATTGCCCCGTCGCTTCGTCGGAATAGGCCAAATAGTATCCTCCCCAATCTCCGGCATCGGGCGTTCCATAGACTACTTCGTTCTGGTTAAATAAGTCCTCGGGTAGGGTTTCTTCCAGCCCAATGATGGCATCGAAGAGGGTTTGATCTAGCTCCGTAAAATTACCTACGATGGGAGCATTAATACGACTTGGGTAAAGGTCTTCCGAATCCTCAAAAAGGGCTTCACTAGTTAGTTTATAGGTTTCTACACATTGTTCGCCAAAACATTCCCCGAAAAAATGACCAAAGATCAAGTAGGCGTCTGATCCAAACGCTGGTTCTTCCTTTTGGCAACTCATCAATCCCACCATTAAGCATATGCTAAATAAAAGCGAATAGGTTTTCATGGCATGATTTTTAGTTATTGATGATTTGTACTGCCTCGTAAATACCTGTAGCTAATTCGTGTAAATAATCGGGGATCGCGTTAGAGTCGGTATCCATGACCCAGAGCCCCGTTTGCCCATCGTCATTCCATTCAATCACAAAACCTCCTTGGTCGTACGCATCTGGAATACCGAAGGTGGATTCTTCTGCATCTATCAGCTCCTGGGGAACTAAATCCCGGAGATAGGCGACTTGGTCATAGAGTGATTGATCGAGGATGGTGAGATCGCTGCTGAGTGGGAAATCGTCCGTATTGGGATAGGGATCATCGACAAGTTCAAATAACTCGGTGTCGGTGAGTTTGAAAATTTCAATGCACTCTTCTCCTCCGCAGAGCCCACGGAAGTAGCCAAAGAGCATGTAGTCGTCTTCAGAATTAGTTTTGGAGGGCTCTTCGGCGGGGGGGAGGGGTTCTGGGAAATCTTTGCTACAAGCCATAAGACCAAAGAGAAATAGGCTGAAAAAGATCAATTGTTTCATTGGTTGGAATTTATTTAGTAAGACGATTGGTATGAAAAAAGGGTTGGGTGCCAACGGTGAAGGCCCTGCATTCGTCGAGGAAGGTATGGAATGCTAAAAAATGAGCAAAGATGGTTCCCTGCGGAGAGCAACCTTTTCTTGTTTTTCAAATTTCTTTACTAGAGCCTTCCGTTTCACCCAATAGTTATGCCATGAAAACAATTTTACAAATCCATTTGGTAACCTTGCTGCTAGGTTGCTGCACGTTGCTATCGGCACAAAGCAGCACGGGTACAGAATTTTGGCTCGGTTACCTGGAAAACTTAGATCTTTTATTCAATGACGACCCACGTTTTATTTTATATGTGGAGGCCGAACAAGCGACCACGGTAACCGTCAATGTGCCGGCTACGGGATTTACCGAAACCTTTGTAGCGGGAGCCAATGTCATTTCTGAATACGAGTTTCCTCAGGCTATCTGGTATTCGGAAGGGAGTGAATTTATCGATAACAAAGGTATTCGGATTACCTCGACATTACCCATTGATATTTACGCTTTTCACTACCGCTTATTCTTCTCGGAATCGACCCAGTTACTACCTATTGAAGAATTGGGAACGGAATATTTTCCGACCTGTTACGAGGATCCGGGAAATCCAGGTACGCCCAATTCCTTTGTCGTAGTGAGTACGGCAGATAATACGCTTATTGAGATAACGCCAACTACTTTGACGCAGGGTATTCAGCCTTCCGGGGTTCCCTTCACGATTACCTTGGACGAAGGGCAGAATTATCAGGTTAAGGCTTCGGGGGATCTCTCAGGAACCCGAATTCGCTCTCTGAGTGGTCAGCCCATTGCGGTTTTCTCGGGTGCTCAGCAAGCGGATGTAGAGGTTTGTCCCGGTGGAGCGGATAGCCATTTATACGATCAGTCTATCCCCATTAGTGGTTGGGCAGAAAGCTATTATTTCGTTCCCTTTTCGGGGCAAGGGGGAGATCCGGTAAAGATCATAGCTGCCGAAGATAATACCCAAGTCTATCTGGATTGTAGTGAACTGGTAATCCTAGATGCGGGGGAGGTATTCGAGATTAAGCTGACGCAACCGACTATTATCAATGCACCGCAACCGATTTCGGTGGCTCAGTTCAATTCTAGTCAGAGCTGTAATGCGAGTGGTACCGGTGATCCAAATATGTTGCAGTTGTTTCCAACCGAAAATCAAGGGACTGACTTCCGCTGGTTTGCTTCTAACTTAAGCACCTACTTCTCAACGCATTATGTGAATGTAGTAACACCTACTACCAACGTTGGAGATGTTTTGCTGGATGGCGCTAGTCAAGCAGGAGCTTTTACACCCTTCCCCGCTAATCCCGATTGGAGTTATGCACAGTTGCAAGTATCACCGGGGGAGCATACCCTGAATAGCACTACCCCTTTTCATGCCTACAGTTATGGTTTTGGCGAATTCGATGCCTATACGTATAACTTGGGATACGGAAGTTCGGTGGACTTAGACTTTGCCTGTTTGACCATTGAAGTAGACGGATTATTTTGTGTTGATTCGTTGCTGCAGTTTGGGGTAACAAGTAATCTAAATATCGACTTTTACCTATGGGATTTCGGGGGTGAAGGTGCCGCTACGGTTTCTGATCCGACCTTTGCCTTTGATCAGCCAGGAACGTATCTAGTTACTTTAGAAGTTATTTTAGAAGACGGAATGACTCTCTCTGAAGAGTTGGAGGTTACGATCTTGGATTGCCCGAATGATCCATGTCAGAATCTGGATACGCCGGTGCTTTCGTTTACTGGTACATTTTGTCAAGAGGCGATCCAATTCACTTACCAAGCGGATTCGGTTTTTCAGAACGTATTATGGGATTTTGGGATTTTTGGGCAAAGCACTGAACAAAGCCCTTCCTTGGATTTGCAAGTATTTGGAACATATACCTTTACGTTCACCGGGTTCGATGCCTTCAATTGCCCCTATGAGGCAGAAATAACCGTAGAGGTTCCCAATTGTGGCGATCCTTGTTCGGTAGCCGGAGAAGTAAATATCGTTATTGAAGGCGTCTTTTGTGTGGACTCGATTCTTACCATTACAACTGACCCTTTCCTAGATCCGTTTAGTGGTGGTGGCTTTTTATTTTATGAGTTTATCATCAGTAACGGAGATTTCATTCAATTTACCCCAGAGTTTCAGTATTCCTTTTCGCAACCGGGTGATTATGTGATTGAGTTTATTGCTTTTAGTGCCGGTTTCTGTGATTTCTTTGGGGGAATTGAGTTTACCATTGACGACGATTGTCAATTTGGACCTTGCGATAATTTACCGCCTATCAATATTTTTACCCAGGATGATTTCTGTGCTAATGAAGATATGGTGTTTTCAATCACTGGGGCAGCCAACTTAGTGACCTATTCTTGGATTACCCAAGGGGCGAGCTCCTCCGATCCTACCTTAACCGCAAACTATCCTGGGCCGGGTGTTTATTCTGTTCAGTTTACGGGGACCGATGTCAACGGCTGTTTGTACGAAGAAGAGATCTTTTTTGATATCGAGGACTGTCAAATCGATCCTTGTGAGGATCTTCCTCCCATTTCCATCGAATTTCAGGGGACACCTTGTGTAGAGGAAGATATTCAGTTCTTTGTTTCCTCCACCAATTTACTAGTCAGCTACTCTTGGGATTTGGGTAATGGAGAATTCCCCGGCATCTTTAATCCTAGTACGAGCTACGATAACCCGGGGAATTATACCGTTACTGTGACCGCTTTTGATCTGAATGGTTGTGTATACAGTGATGTGCTGGTCATTGAAATCACCGATTGTGAGCCTTGCACTTTCCAAGCTCCGGTGGCCATTAATATTGTTGGTGGAGGGCCTCCCTGCGTAGGCGAACCCTTTAATTTTGAAGTAGTGACCGATGCAGAGTTGACGAGTATCCTATGGAGGCTTAATAATACAGAAATCGGCAATGAAGCAATCAGTGAACCAATTCTCTACGATGTACCTGAATTCAATGCAACAGTTACGCTTAGTTTAGTAGATGTGGACGGATGCTTCTTTGAAGAAACGATTCCTTTAGAGGTATTAGAATGTGAGGATTGCACGGGTGAACTTACCATCACTGTAACGGGTGACTCTTGTATAGGAGGTGCTAGATTTTTGACTTATAGTTTGGATTCTCCAGCAGCTAGTACGAGCTGGCTAGTCGATGGAGAGCCCGTATCTTCCGCTTCTGGATTAAGCCTAGAAATTAGTACGGAGGGCCCCATAGAGGTTAGTCTAGACGTGGTAGCGGTGGATGACTGTGTGTATACCGAAACCATCCAATTGTTTGGTTCATCCTGCACGGAGGAAGAGGATTGCCCGATTGGCTTCCCCAATATTTTTTCTCCCAATGGGGATCAGTTAAACGATACGTTTGTAGCCTTGTACAAATGTCCTCCCGAAGCTTATGAATTGCGAGTTTACAGCCGTTGGGGAGGATTGATGTTCTTCACTAATAATGTGGACCAAGGCTGGGATGGGACTTTAAATGGTCAGCCTTGTACCTCAGATACTTACGCTTTTATTGCGAAGTATGTGTTAAATGGAAGCCAAACCTCCGTTACGGAGACCGGAAGTATTACCTTGATCCGATAGTAAGGGTACCTAAAGTATCCTTAAAAATAGGAAGCCCTCCCTGCTCGTAGAGTAGGGAGGGTTTTCCCGTTTATAACCAAACTTCTATTAAGGTTTATTCGATTCAAAGGCCAATATCATAGCCACCCGAATTCGGTTATTATATAATTCGCCACTTGGATCGGCGTAGGTTTCCCAGTTTGGTACTAGGGTGTAGTGAACCCCGGCTCCCAGGCCAATATTATCGTGTTTAAGTGGTACAAAAACGCGAGCTCCAAACTCAAACCAAGTACTAAAACCGGCGTCTCTGCTGTCCATTAGTCGGTCTTCCCATACACTAACTCGCGCGCCATCGGGGGTGTCGCGGTCTTCTCCGGTAAGGTAAAAGCCGGCACCCATTTGGCCAACGGCTATTGGAATTTCAACCTTTATTTTTTGGATGTTGAAGACGGGAGCGATAAAGAGACCAGCGGCCCCTTGATCTGCTCGAATGGTGATGGTGCTTTGCCCTTTATAGGTTTGGCCATCACTGGGGGTTACGACAAACTCCTGGGGATTGATCGGCCCCGGGCGGCCGTACATCTGCCAGCCAATTTTGAGGCGTTCCTTGAATAGTTTTACACCCAGTGCACCTCCTAGGGTGGTTCCAAAATGATTGGGATTGGTATGTAAGATCCCACCTACCTCGGGATTAATAAACCAGCCGATTTTAAAGCCAGACTCCGACTGAGCGTAGGTGTGAAAGTATAGTCCGATTACAAAAAAGAGAGTGAGAATATTTTTCATGATTCTGCTTTTTAAAAAGAAGTTTGGATAAATTGGAATGGCTCGTTTTGGGCATTGCCCAGTGTGTATCGGACACCTACCTCAAGGGACCAAATATATTTGTAAGTATCGCCGCTGGCCCCCAAGGCACTGCCGACATTGGAATGCAGAAAAACCGAAGTCCTAGGGCTGTTCCAGGAACCACCGAAATGTAGCTTTGTCCAAGTATATTCAAAGAGCGCATTAGGCGAAACCTCGTAGGCTAAGGGGAAAGACAGGCCAGCTTGTAGGGTTATTTTTTCACCAACCCGAAATCCAGAGGCCAAGCCTAGTTCTCCAATAATGGCCGTACTAGCGAGAATACTGTCCCGCATATCGTTTTCGTCGGGATCGATAATGCCTTGGAAGCGAGCTCCTAGTCGCCCGATGCCATAAAGCTGAATCTTCTTTTCTTTGGCGAGCCGAAATGCCAGTGGAACAGACGCCGCATAGGAATAGCCCTCCCGCATCACTTGTGCACCCACAAAGCGATACTGTGGACTACCTGCTTGTAGTTCCAATCCGACTTGTAGACGATCGGAGAATTGTTGCCGCACGGCAACTTGAACATTGAAATTATCCTGAGAGCTAGTTCCTACTGAAAGGTCGAGAAGGGTTTGTCCGGTTGCGGAAAATCCTAGGATCATTCCAGCGAGTAGTACTACAAATCTTCCGGATTGCCCCAAACGATAATAGGGTGCTTGATAGCTCCTGGCGTTGAGAAGGGAGATGAATGTTGATCTGAAGTTTGATCTTTGCATGGTATTCTTGTTTTTCAACAAAGGTGGTACCTGCAAAGGCCGCTGTCGACTTATTTAGAAAGATGAGACCTATACATTACTGGGGTAGTGGGCTTAGTTTGTAAGATGAGACTTCTGAAATTGGGAGGGCGTCATTCCAGTTTGTTCCTTGAAAATACGATTGAGGGAGGCTTTAGAATTGAAGCCTACTTCCAAGGCTAAGGCCATGATCGTATAGTTACTATTTTGTGGGGCAATTAATTTTTCTTGGAGAAGTTTGGTTCGGTAATTCGATACAAAGTCATAGAACGGACGGCCATAGTTTTCGTTGATGGCTTGGGAGAGCCGATAGGAAGGTACATTTAATTGTTCTGCCAATAGGCCAATCTTTAAGTTGGGATCGGTATAGGTTTGTTGGGCTTCAAATAGCGATTTGACTTGGTGGAAGATCACCTTGTTCTCTTCCAATTTTTCGTTGCTCGTTTTTTCTTTTATGCTCTTCGTAATACCGTTGGAAAGGGGAAGTTCTACATAAATAGTAGATACATTGTAGGCTCTAATGCCGTGGTAGCTGAGGTAAAAAACGGCGAATACAAGTAGTACTCCGGTGACCAGATATACTTCGCTGATCTCTGGAATGAATCCTAAGTTGAAGAGCAAAAAAATCACCAGATGAATGGCATAGAACCCCATCAGGACGATGGTGTAGTTTCGTAACCAGTGCAGCGATATTTGGTCTAAGGAAGAATGGGAATGCTTCAAGGCCACATTGTAGCGCCGGATTTGGCGGAGTATATGGAAGCCAACGGCGATAAAGAAAATTTTGTGAAGCTTGAAGAAGAGGTGATAGATGATCGTTGGATCTACAAATAAAGACTCGTAGTCGGCCGGTATTTTGGAAGGGTCTATGAGAAGATCGTAGGCCGAAAACAGAAAAAAGGGGGCGGAGAAAGCAAAAAACCACCATTTAAAGACCAGTTGCCCTTTACCGTCCACCATAGAATAAGCGTACGAAAAAAAAAGGGAGACCATCCAATAGATGCTATTGAAATGAATGAACAACTCCCAACCGTATAAGCCATCGTTAAAAACCGCGTATTCGGAATAGATTATCAGGGCCAAAGAAAGATTGATCCCTAATAAGAGAAAATCACTAGGAGTCTTCGGCTTTTTCTGAAGAATAAGCAAAGAAAAGATGGCAATAGCCGTCAGTGGAATAATGCTAGCAGCGTTCATAAAAAATCAATGCTGGGGGCATAATGGATTTGGTCTAGTTCCTAAAATAAAAGAAACCCGATAGGGATAAAAAGAAACAGGTACTTTGTTGTTCAACAAAGCACCTGTTTCTTTAGCTAAATAAATGATCTACTAGAATCGCTTGATCAAGTAAATGACGTAAGCTACCATCGGAATAGCTATCAGCATACCGATGATATCGTCTAGGATAATCTCGCCCCAGCCTAGGTAAAT
>JBCDIO010000059.1:0-10515 GCA_038748815.1 Bacteroidota bacterium | reverse complement strand
TTTGTGATTGCTTCCATTTTCTTTTTTTCCTCTTTTCCTTCCCTATCTCATGCTTCATTTTAGTGCACTACTCTTTTTTCTATTAATGTGTTCGAATCAAAGTGGTCTCTTATCTCTTGTCTTATTTTTTGGATTTGATTCATTGTACCTTACACGGGGTTATTACAAGGTAAGATTTCTAAAAAAAGCCTCTTCTTCCTCATGCTCTTACTCTGGCGTATACACCACTCCATTCAGCATATCTTGCATCAGCTTTTCGTATTTCGGAAAAATATTGGCCGCCGTCCAGGTGAGTACTTGCACCGTCCCTTTTTCACAGGTGAAGTAATAATTCTCAAAAACGAGATTCATACCGCCAAAATCCAGGCGGAATCGTCCCATGGCCATTTCTTTGCCGTTCACTTCCCGAAATTCGAGACGACGAATATCGACTTCGCTGCCCGTGTTGGTTTCCATGCCATCGAGGGCCACTTTTACAATGGTTTCAACATCCATGCTTACCTCTTCAGAGATTGCCATGGCATAGATATCCTTTTCCTTATGTTTAAAGGCAAACTCGGCTAGTGGGTTCAGTTCTTCGGGGCGCATGCGCATCCACTCGTCTCGGTTGTAAGCCCAAGTGAAGAAGCCAAGTCCGGATTCTAAAACCTCAGTAGCCGATTCGGGTACCGAAAACTTCGCATCGTTATTTTCAAAAGACAGTTCCTTTCCCAGGAAGCCAAAGTCTTCAAAAGCCATGGGTTCCGTTGTAGAGAAAGACCAGGTCCCGTCATTGAAGATGTAGACCGTATCACCATACTCGGTGATGGCTAGGGTTTGGGCTTGGCAGTTGGAAATGATACAGACTACAAGTAAAGCGAATAGAGGTAGGTATTTAGTCATTGGAGTACTTTCTGTTTAGAATAAATCAGTTCATCAAAGTATGCAACCATAAAGAAAAAAATTAAGTTCTTATCGGAGAATCTTAGTCTCGTAACGACCACCAAGACGTTTTTGGACGATCAGCTGGGTAACCAAATTTCGCTCGGTAGGCTTTTCGCTCCTCGGTAAAATCAAACCACTGTCGACTGCGGTCTCCCGTGTTGGCCACATGGGTAATCAGTCGAAATTGATCTTCTACACAGGAGTCGGTCCAAAAGCCTTTTTGGCGCTCGTACTCCTCGACCAAGGTATGCCCTTGCTGCCCTTTAAGTGATTCGATGGAATAGTAGCCGAGAAAGACTAAATCTTCCGCAAATTTAATGCCGACTGAAGGGATGGTTTGAAATTCCGCCAAGCCCGCCAGTAACTGTGCTCGTTCGGTAGGGATTTCTAAGAATAACTCAATCTGTGCTACGGTGCAGGTAGCCAGATCGCGGATGCGGAGCTTTTTCTGCCGCAGTTTTTTCTTTTCCTCTAGGGTCAGCGGGAGCTTAATATTGGGTAGCGATTTGGGGTTGGTATCAAACATTGGTAGCAGCTTACTTTTGCTTTAAAGATATAAAAACGGGAGCACACAAAGGCGCAAAGTACCCGCAGAGGACGCAAAGACCATTCTTTAGTACTCATTTGATTACATCAGCTTGGACTCCGAGCTTTTTACCTGGCTATCTAAACGGGGGCACGCAAAGGCGCAAAGGACACGCATCGAACGCAAAGACCATTCCTTAGTACTCATTTGATTACATTAGCTTGGTTTCCGAATCTTTTACCTGGCTGTCTAAACGGGGGCACGCAAAGACCCTTTAGGCAGGCCTTAAAGGCAGGCGCAAAGAACTCGCAAAGGACGCGAAGACCTAGAAAACAGCATTGAAGAGGTTCAAAAGCTTGGCGATAGGGCTTGTGGCCTGATTTTGGCAGAAGGGGCACGCAAAGGCGCAAAGGACACGCAGAGAACGTAGGAATAGGAACGAATTAGCTACCATAGTGTTATCTCTTCCTCCTCCCCTTCTGGCACCTGCCAATCGGGCTTCCACTGTTTCTGATCCCAAAGCAGGTATTTACCTCGGTGTCCTTTGATCAATCCCGTGGATGCATCGAAGGAAATCCAAGTGTATTCTATGGGCACTAATAGTTCCGCACGATCGTTCATCAAGCCCCATTTTAATCCAGAAACCAAGATGATGCGATCTTCTACTTGTTCTTCCCATTGTAGGGTTCCCAAAGCCACCCGGTAGAGTCCGGGCCTGAGTTCTATCAAGTAATCAAATTCATTGGGAATCAGGGCCGCACCATCCGCTCGAGCCAGACCCCAACTACCGGGCATATAATTCTCCCAGCCCGTCATTCTGACCCGCGAATAACCTTCTAGATCCATACTGTGAAGGGTGTAAAACTGAGCGGACGTTTCGGTAGAATGAGGCGTTCGCTCCATAAAGTCGTAGGGCAAGGTGCGGCGCTTTCCAGTGCTCACCTGGCGGCTAAAATATGCCAAGGGTTTACCCATAAAGCGTTGGTCATCTTCCAACAGAACATGGTCCTCGTAAGCCCCGAAAAGCAGCGACTCGTTAGCTGTAAAGGTGAATAAAATCTGCCCGGTTGCTCCGAGCAAGCCATGCCAGAATGGAGTATGTCGGTTGAGCCCTTCTTGCTTACCGTACAACATCTGCGGAGCTAAGCCCCGCAGCTGCTGGTATTCGCAATCGATTACAGGCTCGTAAGCAGGATTCAGTAAGCCATATTGCTGGCCTTTGCGTACAATGAGATGATCAAAGGCATCCACCAGTAAGCTATCGTACTGCTTGATTTCGTGCAATAACTGCCCCTGCCCATCAAAGACCCAAATATTGGACCCCCCGTAAGGTTTATCGACGTCTTTTTTCCTAAAGGCATGAATATGTCCCGAGGATTCCTGGTACTGTACGGTATCGTATTCTGGCGCTACCGCCACTCGGTATTCTCCCTTCGTAGTTCTTTGTGCCATCCCCCAAGCCTGGTGCTTAAAGGCCACATAAGCTCCTTCTGCGAAAGGAAGAACTTCGTGCGGAGATAAACCTTGCAAAGGGTCGGAGATACTCATGTTTTATTGTTTTGGGGTAGCATGCGCTGGGCGATCCAGACTAAAGCTACAAACAACCTTAAATCCAAAGCCAAGCTAGCCAAAAGAATCCACACTGCCCCAAACTCGACCAGAGAGGAGGTAGGTAGTCTTGGTGCAAAGAGGTAGTAACCAGTACCAAGCGTTCGAGGGTCCACCAAGCGAAAAGACCTAAAGTCAAACGATACCAAAGGCGTTTTTGCCATTTAGGATACCACAACCCCTGCGTCAAAACACCCAGGTAAAGACCAAAAGCAAGTTAAATCCCAAAGCAAAATTGGGCCCCAAAGAAAAACAGATTTTTGGGTCTCTATCGCCCCTAGGTAAAAAGTTACTATACCCAAAGTGAAGTGGTTTGGGGCTTTCTTATCTATAATGGGTATATCGGAGTCATTTTTTAAAAAATGTAAGATTCAGTATCCATCTACGAGATTTCCATGCTCTCGTAGATGGATTCAGAAGTTACTCCTTTTTTATCAGAATGATAATAAAAGGTAAGAATTCAAGGTCATCCGGACCAAAGGTTTGTTCTTTTGACTGTTTGTGCATAAGCTTGGAACCATCTTCCTCAAAACAGAAAACCGCTAGATACAAAAGACTCAGAGTAGCCCCAATGCGACAGGCCAGAATATCCCAAGCAGCTGGTACGGCCTGATCCTGCTTTGCCCGATTCCAGATCGAAGCCAGGAGGCTGTACCAAACAAAGCCCATAAAGAGATCCTGACGGATCACCGTTCCGGTCCAGTAAAGGATTTCGTGCATCCTAGGTATAATCGATTAGCCAAAAGAATTCCCATCACACTCTAAGAATGACTATTCTCGCTGAAAAACGAAATCGCCATTCCAGTCGATGCCTTCTACTTCCCCATTCTTCCATAAAAATCGAAGGCGTTCTTGGTCTACCAAATCGATGAACAGCTGGTCTCCTAAATAGCGCAGCGGATAGGGTGCTACCTGTTCGTCCAAATCGATCAGGACTAGCTCCTTCCCAGCCGCTTGGATTTCGATGCGATAGGTTTCCCCCTCGAATTCTAGACGGTAAGTCCCGATATAGGCTTTTAGGGAATCTTGATCCACTACTTGACTTTGAATGGTACGCGGTGAAGTCAAGCTCCAACCGTAATGCGCCGAAACGCCACGAATCATTTCACTAAACAAATAGCCACCCTGATCGCCATTCGTCAATACAATCACCCCATCTCCCTGGGGAGCATGAGCCATCATATAATTCGTAAACCCGACTTCTTTGCCAGAATGGGATAGTACTAAGGAATCGAGGTTCCCCTTCACGTACACCCCAGTTCCAGCCGGCCCGGGTACAGGTCCTTGAATCATCGCACGGAGCGATTCGGCGGATAAGAAGTCGGATTCCCCTTTCCAGATCAGGGCCCATTCTTTGATAACCTTCGCTAAGTCTTTGGGCGTAGTCCAAAGTCCACCTGCGCAGAGGGAAGCATCGTTGTACCAATAACCATCAACGACTGCTCCATCGCTATTGTAGGCGTAGCTGTACCGCCGATCTTGTGCATCCCAAAAGGCATTGGTCAGCTCCGAGTCTTGCATCTCCAGGGGCTCCAGAACCCAGTCAGCCAGCCAATCCGTTAAGCTTTGCCCGGTATGATCTTCCAGTACTTGTTGCAGCATGAGATAACCGGTATTGGCATAGGCAAAACGCGTTCCTGGGAAGGTATCGAAACGAATGGCGGGTTTGCGCAATTCGCCCCGCAGTTGCTGCTGCAAATTGCCCGGCTCCTGATTCTGGGGCACTCCCTTATAGTTGATATTTTTAAGCCCGGCGGTGTGGCTTAGTAGCTGGCGAATAGTTACAGCACGTCCTTTGACCATAGGATCGTCGGGCAATTGCCAGCTTTTGAGGTAGCTTCGAATGTCTAGATCCAGATCTAAGGAATCGGCCTCAACCATGCGGAAACAGCCCATGGCAACCATCGTTTTCGTGATAGAGCCCGCCTGAAAACGGGTATTCGTATCCACGGGGGTCCGGGTATCACTACGGGCAATGCCGTAGCCCTGCAGGAAGGTGATTTCGCCCTTTTCTACAATGGCGATACTGGCTCCCGGCACGTGATAATGGGCCATACGATCGGCTAGATTAAAGGTGACCGGGCTGCGTTCATCCTGGATAGTAGGTAACAATATTTTTTCGTAAGGATGTTGTGCTAAAGCAAAAAATGGAAGTAACCATAATAGGAGGAGGCTAATAAGGGATCTTTTCATAGGAATTGGTTTATTAAAGGTTAAAAATGGGGCTTTATCTTTTTAAAAAATTGGACGTTTGGGACATCTGAAAATTCCACCATAGATCTTCACTACCCACTTGTTCCAAATAGGGTAAAGTTTGCCGTGGGGTTTGCCCCGTTAATTTCCGAAAATGCTTGATAAAATCGGCTTGGTCATAATACCCAGCTTGATAAGCCAAGTGGGTCAGATTCGGTCGCTGACTAGGATGCAAGTATTTCATGGCTGCCCGAAAACGCAACACTCGTTTTACCACATGACTACTAACTCCCAGATGTTCCACCATTTGTCGGTGCAGGGTTCGGCGACTGATGCCCTGTTGTTGCGTCCAGTCTTGCACACCGGGGCTCCCCTCCCCTTGCTGCAAGCGAGGAAGCCAAGCTTCCACAATGGGTAAAGCGCGGTTTTTAAATTGGGCCAGAAAGAACTGATCAAGTCGATGGGCCCGCTCTGGTAAGGAGCCCTCAAACCAACTTTCGGCAGTTTGGAGTAACTCGGGCCAACGCTCCGCTAGAGAAATAGCGGGCTCATCGGGCAGTTCGCCCAAGGGCCAGGGAAAAAACTGGGGCACTCCCAATAATGAAAAAAGGATACCAACAATCTTTTGGGGGCCCTCTAAATGCGCCATTAAGGCTTGTTCCCAATTCTTCGCCAATACAGCTTCGATTTGTTGGTGATCACCGGGGCTCAGCCTCCGACCGGTTTTGCTCAAATCGACTTGAGACCCCTTGTAGATATTCAACGCCGTTCGGTAATGGGGAAAGTGCTGAAAGTGCGCGGAGAAATCAGACTCTTGGACATCCAAAAAATAATAGTACTCGATGTACTTGCGCAGAGACGGGTGCTTGGGGTGAATGGTCTGTATGGGTAAGTTGGCTGGCATAAGGTTAAATACGTTGTAACCTAAATTTCTAAACCTTTTGACGGGTTCTTTTTGCCCAGCTCATCATTACGTACTCGCCTTCGTAGCTATGGCTACGAGCTTGCGTGCCTTGATCTGAACAAAAATCTCCTCGGTCAAAATATTCATTTACTTAGTTCACAAAGTATTAAAGACTCCCAAAGTACAAAAGGGTGGCTCCACCTACCAAAATAAAAGGCGACAGACCAGCCAATTGGCTAGTCGTCACCTGGAAAATGTATGAAACTTTATTTTTTGTCGAATTAGATAGGATAGGATCTACCAAGTGTTCAATCTCTTCACTTTGGTAGACGTTTATGTAAGAAACGGAGTTACACATTGTTGAATTATTCCGAAAAAAAGAATTCCGAATTCTTGAAAATACAAGCATTCGGAATTTCATACCCTTGGGAGAAGTTAAGCTTAGGCCTCGATCAACAACCGTTCCACCGTATCTAGGCCCGTTTGGAAGGCACCGTGTACCGTGGAGGGCGCATTCTGAGAAAGTGCTTCCCCCGCGAAATAAACGCGACCATCGAGCGGTTCGGCCAGAATATCCATGGCACTAAAGTCTTTATAATGGGAGTAAGAACCTTGAATATAGGGCAGTTTCGACCAGTTTTGGATGTGCCAAACGTTCGCCTTATCCCGGGCTGAGGAACCAAAGATCCGAGCAATATCATCCTTCATATAAGCGAAGCTTTCTTCGAAACCTTCTACCTGTGCGTAGGGAGTAGCCATATCGCCTACCGCAAAGAGGGCCAGGAAGGACCGATCCTCTTCTCGACCATAGGTGGCATTATAGTATAGGGCTTCTCCAGAAAGGAGCCCCAAAAGGGAATCAAACCCAAGAATATCGGGGTAAAACTGCTCTGTACATTCAAACAAGACCTTAATTCCATCGGGCATATCTACCTGGTCCAGGGCATTGACCTTTTCAGAAGGCCAACTGGGGATAAACTCGATCCCTTCATTTTTATAAATGCTGAGTGGCACCGTACAAATCACCCGATCGGCGGTGTAGACTACCCCCTGATCTGTCTCTACTAAAATACGATCCCCGGAGTAGTCAATTTTAGTAACCACCGCAATCTGCTTAATTCGATCCGTTAAGTCTGGCAAGAAATAAGTTGCAAAGAAATCGTACCAACCTCCATTGCGGAATTTATATTCTCCGTATACCGAAGAAAAACCTGGATTATCATAGATTTCAGTCCCATCAAAAATCGCTACATCCGCAGGGCTATAATGTAATAATTCATAAGTATCTGAAACCGCTACCGATTCGGCCATATCGCTCAGGGTCTTGGGCTTGGCGTGCAGCCATTCTGCCCCACTATCCCAAATAAAGCCATCGGCATTCTCCTTGGCAATGCGTCCCAGGTACTTGTTAGAGGCTTCTAGTATCTGAAAATTAATACCGTACTGATCCAAAGCATGGGCAGCCGCAATACCGGCGGCGCCGGCGCCGATAATAATCACATCTCCAGAAAAATTGGAGTCAATATCAAGGTCTAGCCAGGGTTTAGAACAACCCGCTAAGCCCATCGATGTACCTATCCCCAATAAACCGGCGGCTTGCAAAAAATCTCTTCTGTTCATCGGTCAATCGTTTTTGGAGAATGAATAACGCAGGCCTAGACCTGTAAATACCGCATTGTCCGGCAGGGTGTCTCCCAAACCAAAAGCCCGAAAGAAACGGACGTGTAAGAAAGCCCCCAGGCGCTCGCCCAGACTACAGTGCAGCTGATAACCAAGGGTAGGTCCCAGGTAGGGTTGGAGTTCGCGGGTAAGTTCGGATTTACCGGAAGTCAGATCAAGATCGATGTCTGTTACCTCCAAGCGGTGTTGGTAGGCGAGCCCCAGAATAAAGGCGTTCGACCAGCGTTTGGCATTCTTCGGAAAGGAAAGACCGTAGCCAATTTCTGGGACAAAATTGAGGTAACCCTGGGAGGTGCCGTATACGGTAACGCCAGCAGTCCAAATCCAGTTACTAGAGTCTTTTACCGAGCTCACCCAACGCAAACCCACACCGGGTTGAATACCCAGATTAGAATCGTAACTCAGGTCTATGTGCCTCGTAGCCGTTTCCTGCGCTTGCCCGCTGAGTCCAAAGAACAGCAGGGCGGTTAATAACATCCATGTTCGCATAACATTGGTTTTGAAATTAAACGAATTTCAAACCACGTCTCTATATACTTTTCTTGATTTTCGGTAGCCGTTCTTTATTCTTCCACTCGGTTCCAAATATCCAGATAAATTTTCCATTGGCCAGCCACTTTCTTCCAAATGATCACGTATTTTCCACGCCAGTTCAGGGTAGAGCCATCCGCTCGTTGGGTCTTACCTTCGTAGTAGCCATAGTCGTAGGCTTCTTTTTTGCGGACGACGATCTCTTCGGGAAGAATTTTATGATAAGTGATCTTATTATCAGAAGGGAACGTCCAGTAGGTCAGAATGTCCTGCGAGCCAGCTAGAATTTCGCGACCACTTGGGAAAATCTTGGCATCGGCCGTATAGGCGGCGGCGATTTTCTCCGAATCACCTGCCACGACGTGCTCGGAGAAGGCTTTTATTTCGGCCAGAATGGCGTCAATTTCTTTTTGCTTGCCTTGGTAGTTTTGGTTGTAGGCGAGGAAAGGAAGTAATAGTAAAAGAATGGGTAAAGTGGCTTTCATCGGTTTATTTTCAAAGAAAGATAAAGAATTAAATGCCTACTATCTTCTTAATATTTGACGCATGTACGCACTTTTACTCCAAACCAATATATATTGAGTCGTTCTCACGTACCCCCGTACTTGTTTACATGGTGTTCAAACGATAGTTCTGTGCAAATTTGATCACAACTAGGTATACCTAAATGATAATCAAATAAATAGGAGCTTGTAAATATAAAATTTGCATGATTATACCGAATAAAAAGTTGACTAATTTTACAACTTTTATTATCTTCGACATGCCCCGAAATAAGCAAATCATATGGCTTGTATTAAATCAATTGATTCTATTAAGATTTTTATCTATCCCAGAGATCATAATCCTCCACATTTTCATGTTATTTACGCAGAATATGAAATGATGATTGAAATAAAGACACTAACTAAAATGTTGGGAGAATTGCCCAAAAAACAAGAGAAAAAAGTCTTAGAATGGGCAAGGGCAAATCAAGATTTCATCTACAAAAAATGGAAACAGTATAACCCAGATAAGTAAAAATAATTGTCATGAGATCAATTAAAAGAATCATAAAAATTCATCAAATCGAAGGATATAGAATCTATTGCTTGTTTAACAATGGCGAATCTAGAATAATTGACTTTAAAGAAGTATTCAATAATTGGAATGTCAAATTGGGAGATCTAGAATATCCATTAATGAATTCTTTAGATGAGTTTAAGCAAGTAGAAATTGAAAATGGAACATTCATTTGGAAAAATTTAGAAATCAAATCGTTTGATGAGAATGATAACGAAGCAATCGAATATTACGAATTAGATCCAATTGTTATGTACGAGTTGAGTAAAGAGGATATAACTAGAAAAACTGAAATTGGATTAATGATTCGACAAGCAAGAAAAGAAATGGGGTTAACTCAGGAGGAGTTAGCAAGAAAAAGTGGAACATCAAAACACTATATTTCGAGAATAGAAAATAATAAGTCAGGCATTGAATTAGCAACATTGATAAGAATCATAGAAGGAGGATTGGGTAAAAGACTTCAAATAAATATCACCTGAATATAGAGAATTGAACCGTGGCACAGAACAATGTGCCAGCGACCACCGTCCTTCATGGGGAGGTTGGTTTTGGTTGAGTCTGGTTATGGGGAATAGTGAAGTAATCGTATGTTAAAATAAGATAAGTCGGTCGCTGCGCAGCCACAGACAAAATTGGACGCTACCTTAGCGATTACTATGCCAAACCATTCCGCTTCGGGTATAGAACCCGGGGAAGAAAAAGAGATTGGCAAGTAAAGTTCCCGCCTCTAACGAATGAAGCCCCGCCCAAATGGGACGAGGCTTCGCTCAGAGAAATAGGCTAATCTTTTTATCGATTTTGCCCCGCGAGCTTAACCCCGGATTTACTTTTCTCCAATACAATAGTTAAGGCGAAACTTACCGCTGTTTGAGAGGAAGGTATTACTGGAAGGATTTGTTTAACCTCGTACCTTCTTCAAAACACTTATCCAATTCTGGAAATTCTTTTACTTAAAAGCCATCATTCTTATCATAAGGACTTGTATATCCGTGGATTGTAATTAGTTTTTGCATTTTATTACGTTTAGGTTAAAAATTATTCGGTTAAGTGAAACTCTTCAAGAGTATCACTTTTATATTCATTT
>JBCDIO010000058.1:0-10600 GCA_038748815.1 Bacteroidota bacterium | reverse complement strand
GGCTGCCATTCACAATGCGGGCTTAGTAAGCCTTACCCATACTCCCAGTCCGATGGGCTTTTTGCAAAAGATTCTAGAGCGTCCCGAAAATGAACGGCCTTTTTTGTTAATTCCCGTTGGTTATCCAGCAGAAAACGCAGAAGTCCCCGATTTAGATCGCAAGGATCTATCAGAGATCGCAATATTTTTTGACGATACGACTTCCTAAGGCCATGTGTACGGTAAGTTATATTCCCCTTTCTCTAGATCGCTTTGTATTTAGCTCGAACCGGGATGAAGCCCCCCACCGATCTCCGGATCAGTTGAAGACAATTCGTCGTTGGGGACAAGAGATTCTCTTCCCCCCCGACCCGATGGGTGGAACCTGGCTAGCAACCTCCTCCAGCGGACGCATTGCTTGTATCCTCAACGGCGCATTCGAAGCACATCATCGCAAACCACCTTACCGGAAAAGTCGAGGCTTAGTGGTCTTGGACGTCTTTTCGTACCCCAATATTTACGCATTCTGCAATGAATACGTACTAGAAAATATCGAGCCTTTCACCCTCATTGTCAGAGATCCCAAAGGTTTTATTGAATTACGGTGGGATGGCCAGAAAAAGCACCTCAAAGATCTTGATCCAGATCATCGTTACATATGGTCGGCAGCTATGCTTTATCCGAAGGGTAAACGCTATCTACGCGAACAATGGTTTGCCGAATGGCAGAACAAAACCAAAGAGATGAATTTATCCGCCATCGAATATTTTCATCGCAAAGGAGGTGAACCCGATCCCTGGTACGGGTTTATTATGAATCGGGGTAACTGGGTGCGTACAGTAAGTGTCAGTCATCTAGAGCAACACTTGAACCGTACCCATTTTCACTACGAAGATCTTTTACGCCAACAACATACACATCAGAACCTCATCCTTACGAAATAAGTAGATATTACAAGGGGTTTCGTAGAATTATCCATCGAAGCCAGGTTACGTAAAAATATTGTTGCAAGAACTTTCATTTCTCCTAAATTGACCGTAATTTAAGAGTCTCACCTCCCACATTTAGGGTCCGAATTTCAGCAATTCACATATAAGATTGTCACGGAGTTCCCATTTAACGGGATATCGGCACCAAAAAAACCTTATAACCGACACATTTTAGAATATTCTGGAATCGGTTATACGGAGCACTTATTTTTGAAAAAAACATACCGGAAATGCAGCAGTCAATATTTATTGTAGACGACAATGAGATGATGCGGACTTTTCTTCGCCGGTTCCTGTCCCGTAAGTACCAGGTCTCCACATTTTCTTCCGCAGAAGATGTAATGATCGAAGTAGCGGGCGGTTTTGTTCCCAACATGATGTTGGTAGACCTTAACCTCCCCGGCACTTCTGGCCACGAACTGATTCGCAAGCTTCGGGGCAACCCAGCCATGCGCAGTACTACCTTTGTCGTTTTATCGGGCGTCAAGAAAAGCCAAGCTCGAATTAAGTGCTTGGAGGCAGGGGCAGCAGATTTTATCTCAAAGCCTTTCAATCCAAAAGAATTAGAAATTCGTATCGACAACTTGATGCGTCAGAAAAATTTAGGCGTAGCCTAACAACATATTTCCCTCCTCTTATTAGTCAGCAATTCGTCCGTTGCGGACGATATTTCTCCTCCCTTGGTATAGTATAAAACATTGGTCCCTTAACTAGAAATGCATATCCTATGGATAGTAAGCTAAAGGTTATGCCTATGCCTTCTGTGGCAGCAGGCAAAGACCGTCCTTGGCGTATCCCTATGTGGAAACGAACCATGGACATCGTTGGAGCAAGCATCTTAATATTGATGCTATCACCGGTATATATTACCGTAGCCATTTTGGTCCGATTGGAATCCAAAGGCCCTGTTTTCTATTCTTCGAAGCGCGCCGGATTCGGTTACAAGGTGTTCGACTTCTACAAATTCCGATCTATGTATGTCAATGCCGATAAAATGCTTGACAAACTAAAAGTAGAGAACAATCAGTACGGAGAAAATGAGGTAGAGGAAGAAGCACCAGAAGCCCCTATCGGCAAAGCCGGTGAAAATTCCGAACTCATCCAGGACGACGGAATGGTAGAGGAACACCAATTCCTATTTGATGAGGAAAAAGAAGCAAAAAAGGCTTTCGTAAAGATCAAGGACGATCCAAGGATCACCAAGATCGGACACTTTATCCGCAACACCTCCATCGACGAATTACCGCAGCTATTTAATGTCTTAAAAGGTGATATGTCGCTTGTAGGCAACCGACCACTTCCCCTATACGAAGCCGAGAAGTTGACCGATGATGACTGGATTCTTCGTTTCTATGCACCCGCAGGGATCACCGGCCTATGGCAGGTCACCGAACGGGGAAGTAGTGATGTGAGTGATGAAAGTCGGAAGAAACTAGACATTCATTACGCCTTGAATTATAGCCTGTGGATGGATCTTAAAATTCTAATTAAGACGCCACTAGCCGCTCTACAAAGAGAGAACGTATAACACCTTTAATCCCATTGACATGAAACACAGCTATCTAAAAATATATTTACTGGGGGGGCTTCTTTGCTTGCTCCTCCAGCCGGTATTGGCCCAGCAAAAAGCCATGGTCTTGGTGGAGGATTTTCTCAACCGGACACCGGCACACCTGGATACCTTGATCAAAAGAGCGCATAAAAACCATCCCGACATAAAGGTTTTTACGACGAAAGCAAACATCAACCTCCAGGAGTATAAAATGGAGCGCTACGATTGGCTACAACACATTTCGGCGGTCGGTAACCTGACCTGGGGTAATGGTAATGTGATTAGCTCCTCTTCGGATGGCGTGGATCAGTTTGGCTTAGTGACGGACCGCCGATTCCTTAATTATCAGACCGGAGTTGCGATCAAAATCCCCTTCAATACCTTCACTAAACAACGGCCAAATTTGGAGATCAAGAAATTGGAGATGGACCAAATCTTGCTTGAACGGGAATCTAAAATGATTGAAATCGCCGAGGAAGTAGCGATCCGATACTACGCCTACACGACCGCCGTATCTAAAATTGAATACGCAGCGGCGAATGCCGAAGCCACCGAATTAGCCGCCATGCACGCGCAAACCTACTTCGAAGCAGGCCAGCTCAAGTTAAATGAATATACCCATGCTATCGGCCTAGCTTCTACCGCCAAGATTCAATACGAAACGGCCAAAGGAACTGCGATAGAAGCCTATTATTTACTTAGCAAAATTGTGGGAGAAAGTATTTTCTAATGACCCTCATAACGTTTTTACGCCTACTTTTTAAAAACATGAAGATTCTGTTGGTTGGTGGTTTGTCACTAGCTAGCATGCTCTACATGATGAATAAGGACAATAAGTCCGAGTATTCCTCTTCGACGGTACTCAACACCGGCGTGGTGTCGGGATACAACATCACCTCTGGACGCTCGGCACGGATTGATAATACCTTCACTAGTAATGAACTACAAAACATTATCAATCTAGCCAAGAGTCATCAATTGCGGGAAGAATTATGCGCTCGAGTATTAGCGGAAATTCTTTCTATCGAGAAACCAACGCCCCACATCATCAACCAGGAGAACTACAATGAAATGCGAGAGATTCTGGGGGATACCATTTTTCAGAAATATGGGGTCATCGGCGATGCCGAAAAGACCTATCATAATATCCTAAAGGTCCGGGAATCCAACATGGAGCACCCGATCTACGAAATTCTCTTTTCGAAGAATGACTATGTAGGACTCGAACACATGAAGAGCCTCTCGGTCATTCGGGAAGGAAGTAGTGATATGATCCGCTTTAGTTACAAAACGACGGATCCTGGAATTACAAAATTGACCCTTGATATTATGATCAAGGAGTTCGTGAATTTACATAAGGAGGTTAAGGAGGGGCAAAGTACCTCCGTCCTAGAGTTCTTTGAGGAATCGACCAGAAAAGCCGCTACCCGGCTTCGTAATGCGGAGGATGATCTTCTCGCTTTTCGAGTAGATAATAAGATTATTAACTACTACGAGCAAACCCGTTTCATCTCCGCTAAGAAGGAAGATTTGGATGAGCAATACACGGCAGAGTTAATGTCGCTCGAAAGTGCCGACTCTACCCTGGCCGCCCTGGAGGTACAACTAACCGGTCGTACGGACCTGCCAGCCCTCTATCAGCTCATCGCGCAAGAGCGAGCTAAGTTGTCTGTGATTTCTTCCGAAATCGCCCGGGCCGAAATCTATCAGATCGATACTGGCATCGATACACTAAAGCATGCCTTGGATATTTTGAAATTTGAATCGAAGCGACTCAAGCAGGTGATTAACGATAAGATTACGGAAAGCTACGCCCATACTAACACTCCGGAGGGTTTACCACTTTCCATGCTACTTAAAGAGTGGCTCGGCAGCCTATTGAGAATGGAAGAAGCGGAAGGCCGTATGTCTGTAATGAACCGCCGCAAAGCGGAGTTCGAACAAATCTACAGTCGTTTTGCGCCCTTAGGGTCCAAGATTAAACGCATCGAGCGAGAGATCGATGTAGCCGAACGAGAGTATTTGGAGAACCTCCATAGTTACAACCAAGCTCGGCTACACAAGTACAATATGATGATCTCCTCCAATCTTAAAATGGTGGATCCGCCCTACTTCCCAACCGAGAAAGCGGGTGGTGGGGCTGGCATTTTCGCGGTAATCGGGTTCTTGGCTGGCTTCATTTTACCCTTGGCCATTATTGTGGCCTTAGAGTTTTTGGATTCGACCCTGAAGATGCCTTCTCGGGCCTCCAAGGTGACCGGGCTACAGATTGCAACGGCGTTCCCCATCTTCCCGAAAAAGCGGAAACGCCGTTTCCGGCTACCCTGGAGGTTTACTAAAGTCAACTTTGGCTTGGTCGAGCAACGAATTCTAGATCAAATGGCCCAGGTGATGCATACCGAAACCCTTGACGCACCGAGTAATCCCAAATTGATTGCCCTGGTGAGTTCTCGGAAAGAAGAAGGGAAAACCTTCTTGATGCAAAAGATGGCTGGCTACCTCCGCAATTATGGGAAGAATGTAGAGGTCCACCGCCAAAGTACGACCCGAAAAATTGTAGGAGATATCACGGAAACTGGATCCGAAGAAGATAACAGCCATCTGAGCTTCCGCGAACAAACAGCCAAAGATCATGTCGACTTTGTCTTCTTTGAACTCCCGGCTATTCTGGATCAACCTTTCCCGTTCGACCAACTGCCAGAATTGGATCTGGTGTTAATGGTCGCCCGGAGTAATAAAGTATGGAACCACGGAGATAAAAAGGCCCTCTACCTTTTGGAGAAGGCTATGAGAAACACCCCTTTCCTCGTACTCAATGGGTGCGAAACCGATTTCCTGGAAGAGGTAATCGGTGAAATCCCCAAACGCCGGAGCTTTATCCGTCGCTGGGTTAAAAAGATTGTCGGCGTGCGTGTGCGTGCCTAAAAGGATTCAATTATGGCTCTACCACCAATTATATGCATCAGTTTCCCGGCCTGGGAGGGCAATTACGTCAAGTCAACTGTCCAGTTGATGAAGGCCATTGCCCCGCACGAACAAGTCTTGTTCGTGGACTATCCGTACACGTACAAGGATATGGCCGTAAAACTTCTCCGACGCAAAGGCTACGCTAAAGTTCGTCGTCTAACCGGGGCTCTACCCCGCCTACGCACCGAACATTTACCCGAGGGAGGTTCTATCAATATTTTGAGTTTACCGCCGATGATCCCAACGAACTGGATCCCCCAGGGTGCCATTCTGGATCAGGCTTTAAGATTCAACTTAGAACGTATGAAATTGGAGATTTGGTCAGCGATGAACCAGCTGGAGATGCATCACCCTGTGGTGATTAATGCGTTTAATCCAGTCTTTGGACAAGGCTTGGCAAGGGCCTTTAATCCCATTCTGGAAATCTACTACTGCTACGATGAGATTAGTGCAGCTCCTTGGCAAAAACGGCACGGTACTTGGGCCGAAAAAGCGTACACCCAGAAGGTAGATGGCATCATTTGCTCTTCGACCGCACTCCAGGAAACTAAGCGGGCCTTGAACCCCAATTGCATGGTCGTCAATAATGGAGTAGAAGCTAGTTTCATCGATCGCTTAGCCGCTTGTGATCCACTGGCGGCCAACCGTGCCAAAAAAGTGATCGGCTACGTGGGGAGTATTGATAGCCGGATCGACCTGGAACTAATCCTGCCCGTAATAGAAGCCTTTGGCAGTTATACCTTCCGCTTTGTCGGTCGCATCAATAGTGCTGAAGTAGAAAATGCCCTAAGAAAGCACAGTAATGTGGAGCTCCTTGGACCTAAGCCTTTGGAAGAATTGCCGGAGCATCTGGCTTCCTTTGATGTGGGTATTATCCCTTTCAAAGTAGATGATTTCACGGCAGGCATTTACCCGATGAAGATGAACGAATACCTGGCCGCAGGCCTACCCGTAGTGAGTACCAACTTTGGCGATATGAGCTCCTTCCAAGAGCTGGCTCGCCTGGGCAATAACGCGGTAGAGTTCATTCACCATATTGAAGAAAGTATTAACCAAAATAACCGAGCTATCCAGATGGAACGCAAGGCTTTTGCCGCGCAGAATACCTGGGTACAGCGGGGCGAACAGTTCCGCAACCTGCTGGAAGAAATGATCAGCCCACAGCGGGCCAAAAAATCACTCCCGGCTTAGAAAACCTTTTCAATGTCGAACGCATCGATCATAACCCGTCGTACTGGGGCTGCCCGCTTTGATAGCTGGCAGGCCAGGGTCGGTATGCTCATGCTGTTCACGATCGTTGCCGCGGCGACGTATAAAATGGGTCTATTGGTCGCCTTGGCTGCTTTGGCTTTACCCATTGGGATATTCTTCGTGGCGGATCTATTCTTAAATCCGCAGAAGGTACTAACCTGGACCCTAGTGATGGCCTTTTTTACGGCCGGCCTAGGACGCTACGTCTCTGCGCCTTTTGGCCTCACTATCGATATGTTCCTATTCGTAGGGGTACTCGGTTATTTGATGCGAGAAGTGGGTACGGAAAAGTGGACCAAGATATTGAATAACGATGTGCTCTGGGCTCAGTTAGTCTGGTATGGCATGCTGATGTTGGAGTTGGTCAATCCCGAAGCACATAGCCCCGTAGCCTGGTTTTACGCCATGCGCGCTTTCGGTTTTTACCAGATTCTGATCGCGATTATTGTCTTACGCTACTGTCGCGATTATCGCTATATCGATAAGTTTTTCAATATCGTTTTTGTGATCTCTCTGATTGGTACCCTCTGGGGCTTACGGCAGATGATCTTCGGGCTCGATGCCGCCGAGCATCACTGGATTTACGTGGATGGGCATAAGAAAACCCACATTTTACACGGGGTGTTGCGGGTATTCTCTTTCTACAGTGATGCCGGCCAATTTGGAGCCTCCCAAGCTATGGTTCTACTCATGGCTGCGGTTTTGTGTATGGGGCCCTATTCTCTGTGGCAAAAAGCTTGGTATGGAATAGTGGCTTTCATGACCCTCATTGGCTTTGGTATCTCCGGAACCCGTGGAGCCCTTTTTGTACCCGCCGCGGGAGCTATTGCCTATCTGGTTGTATCGAAGAACTACAAGATTCTAGCTTTAGGGCTTGGGGGGATGTTTACGGTTTTCTTCATTCTGAAGTTTACCTTTCTTTTTCAAGGAGTAGAACAGGTCCGTCGAATGCGGACCGCCCTTGACCCCAATGACGCTTCTTTTCAAGTGCGGCTCGACAATCAAAAGAAATTTCGAAAATACTTGGCTACCCGGCCTTTAGGTGGCGGTGTTGGAACCGCCGGATTCTGGGGAGCCCGATTTTCTCCAAATACATTCTTAGCCACCACCGCGACCGATTCTTGGTACGTAAAAGTGTGGGCAGAAACCGGCATTATCGGCGTTTCGCTCTACTTAGCAGTGATGCTCTTTCTGGGGGGGAAGGCCGGCTACATTATATGGAACTTAGAGAACGATTATATAAAATTTAAAGCCATGGCGATGTTTGGAGCCTACTTTGGGGTCCTTTTCGCCAGCTACGGGAATTCGGTCATTGGCCAGATTCCTACCAGTGTCATCTTAGCAATGTGCCTTCCCCTCATCTACTTATGTCCCCTGTACGAGCGCCAGATCGCGCGCGAAGAGGCCGAAAAGGCCAGACTAGAAGAAGAAAAAAGGAAACGCAATGCTTATACTTATTAACGTCCTGGAGATTCTCTTACTCCTCTATTTGGGTGGCTCGGCATTATACACTTTTGCCTTTGCTGTCTTTGCCTTCTTACCAGATCGCTACCAACCCTTGGGGGATGGGCAGATTCGGAAATTCTTGGTTTTGATTCCGGGCTACAAGGAAGATGCCGTGATTGTATCGACCGCCAAAGCCGCTTTGGAACAAGACTATCCACAAGAGCATTACGATGTACGCATTCTGGCAGACTCCTTTCAGGAAAGTACCTTGGCGGCACTCCGCGACCTACCGATTGATGTGCAGGAAGTCCGCTTTGAAACCAGTACAAAATCAAAAGCCATCCACGAAGCCTTGAAGTTGCTCCCGGAAGGGTACGACAGTATCGCCATTCTGGACGCCGATAATGTGATGGATAAGCAGTTCCTCAGCTACATGAACGCCTACCTGGAGGAAGGGCACTTGGCTATCCAGGGAAGACGCGTTGCGAAGAATAGTGAAACGCCTATGGCCGTTTTGGATGCCATTAGTGAAGAGGTGAACAACCGGATTTACTGCAAGGGGCCGACGGCGGTTGGTCTATCTTCCAAGCTTTCGGGTTCGGGTATGGCTTTCGACTATCAGACCTTCCGCCGCGTGATGCTGCAGGTTTTTGCCATTGGTGGTTTTGATAAGGAGCTGGAATTACGGTTCACGCGAGAAAAAATCCATGTAGCGTACCATCATCAAGCCAAAGTCTACGACGAAAAGGTCCGTAACCCAGAAGTCTACAGCAAGCAACGCCGTCGTTGGTTATCTGCTCAGTACGCTTATTTAAATCGATTTTTCGGAGAATCGATCCGGAAGTTACTCACGGAAGGGAACTCCGATTTCTTCCATAAGGTCATGCAATTGGCCTTACCGCCCCGCCTTATTCTGCCCGTAGCCTTATTCTTGGGAGCCGTCGTTTCCTGGCTTCTGGATGGACAGTACATTTGGTGGTGCGTGGCTACCGGATTGAGTGTAAGCTCTTTCTTACTGGCTATTCCACGCTATCTGTACAACCGCAACTTTGTGCGCAGTATGCTACACCTCCCCAAAGTGCTACTTTATACCGTATTAGCCCTCAAAGGCTTACGCAAAGCAAATAAGAAATTTATTCATACCCCTCACGGTAATTATTAATTAAACCCTCGCGCCATGTTTGGTGAAGGAATGCCCTGGGACCTCATTTTGACGATCGGAATTTCCGGTCTCATCTGGGGAATCAATAATGGTAAACGCGATTACGAAATAACTTTTCATCCCGATGAAGAAGAAGAAACAAGCTTTGAAGATTCTCTACGTAGTTAAATCTCTCCCCGATTCATTCAAGGGGGGTATTCAGACCCATATCTGGGAGCTGACCCGCTGTATGATGGAGATGGGCCATGAGGTCACCATTCTAAGTGCCGGCAGTATGCGTAAAGGCCCGGAACGTTACAAAGAAGAGGGCCGAGAGATCATTAAGATACCTTATCTACCCGGCCGGAGAATGCCTTTCTTAAAGATGACTCTAGAAGAACTCAACTTTAATGTAGCAGCCCGGAATTGGATACGCCACAACGGAGAGGATTACGATATCATCCACCTGCAAGGGCGTAGCGGCACGCTAATCTCCCGCCAGATGATGCGTAAGGTCCCGACGGTGGTCACTTTCCACGGTTTAATTACGGTAGAAACCCGTCATTTCCATGGCATGAAACGCTGGACCTTAGACCGGCGCTTACACCAGTGGATGGCAACCAGGTTCGAAAAACGCCCGCTCAAGGATTTTGCAGGGATCATTTGTGTAAGTCAAGAGATGCGAAAGAGTTTGGAGCTAGTGCATAAGGTGGATCCCCATAAAACACAAATCATTTACAACGGGATCGATACTAATATTGCCATGGCCAATGGCGAGTTAGATCCCAATCTGCTAGTCTACGTAGGGCGGATTGATTGGCGAAAAGGCGTCTTCACGCTGTTGGATGCGATGAAGAACCTGCACGAGAAAATCAAGCTGGTGGTGATTGGCGATGGCCCAGCTATGCCTGAAATTCGGGCTGAGGTGCAAAATGCGGGTCTAGGTCAACGCGTCAATTTATTGGGATCTCAGAATCATTCCGAGATTTACTCCTGGCTGCGCAAGGCCTATGCGCTGGTCCTACCCTCTTTCTACGAAACCCAAGGCATTGTACTGATGGAGGCTAATGTATTGGGCCGTCCGGTGATTGGATGCAATGTGCCCGGCGTCAATGAGGTAGTGATCGACGGTCATAACGGTTTGCTCGTACCTCCGGGTAAAGCGGATAACAATATGTTATTGTTATTGCTTTCTTCATATCTTGTGATCTTGTCTTCATTAGTAGTCTGGAGAAAACAAGCATCCATTCCGAGGCCCCCTGGAGTGTATGGTAT
>JBCDIO010000057.1:0-10629 GCA_038748815.1 Bacteroidota bacterium | reverse complement strand
CACCTTCTCATCCCGAATTCCTTTCTCCCGGAGCGATTGAACTAAGCGCCGACGGCGTCCTTTATGCCAATAAAGATCCTTCAAGGAGTGAATATTTAGTCAGACGCCCAACAGGCATATCTATTTTACAATAAATTAATGTATTCTAATCGCTGAATTAGGCTACTAAGCCAGCAAACGGATCAACAAATTACTATTTTTGAATCGCTTCAAAAGGGCTCCAAAGCCCCAAAACGTATACAATTATAAACGCTCCTATCTCAAGTTGACACCAAAAACACAAAACATGACTAAAATTAAGTTCGGGACGGATGGCTGGAGAGCGATCATCGCCCAAGAGTATACCGTAGATAATGTAAAAAGAGTGGCCGAAGCAACGGCTAAATGGTTGCAAGAACGCAATGGATCCTCCATTGTTTTAGGATACGACTGCCGCTTTGCTGGAAAACTTTTTGCGGAGACCACCGCTCGCGTCATGGGCGCTCATGGTATCAAAGTATATTTTGGGGAAGAATTTGCTTCTACTCCTATGGTATCATTAGGCGTTGTCAAATTGGATGCTGATTTAGGAGTCGTTATTACCGCTAGTCACAACCCCCCTTCTTATAATGGCTTCAAGTTGAAATCAAAACTCGGAGGTCCAATGATCCCAGCCGAGGTGTCGGAGGTAGAAGATTTGATTCCGGATCAATCCAGCATTGAACTGGCTAGTATGGATACCTACCGAGGTAAGGGCCTGATCGAGTCCGTAGATCTGGAAAAGATATACCTCGACCATGTAGCGGCTAACTTCGATTTAGAAGCGATCCAAAATTCTGGCATCAAAGTGGCTTACGATGCGATGTACGGAGCCGGCCAGAACGCCATGCGTAAACTCCTGCCGAATGCTGTGCTATTACACTGTGATTACAACCCCTCTTTCATGGGCCAAGCCCCTGAGCCAATCCACCGAAACCTGAGTGAGCTTTCCCAAACCATTGCGAACGATCCAAACATTCAGGTGGGGATTGCCAATGATGGTGATGCCGACCGAATTGGTATGTACGACGAGGATGGTAAGTTTGTTGATAGCCACCATATTTTGCTGCTGTTGTTACTTTATATGCACCAGTATAAAGGGCACGGCGGAAAGGTTATCGTTACATTCTCCGTTACCGAGAAAATGCGCAAACTGGCCGAGCACTACGGTTTGGAAGTTGAAGTAACGAAGATTGGCTTTAAATACATTGCCGAAATCATGGCCAAAGAAGATGTCATTGTAGGAGGGGAAGAATCGGGTGGACTGGCGGTAAAAGGCCATATTCCCGAACGAGATGGCGTTTGGATCGGCTTATTGATCCTTGAATTCATGGCCAAAACGGGTAAATCCTTGAAGGGCCTAATCCAGGAGGTCTACGATATCGTAGGTGGTTTTGCCTTTGACCGCGATGATCTACACATTGCCGACGAGAAAAAATGGGCTATCATTGAGCGGGCCAAAACGAACCCATTTACCGAGATGGGAAGTTATTCGGTAGAATCCGTGGAATCAATCGATGGTTACAAATTCTTGCTTGGTGATGGAAAATGGGTCATGATTCGCCCTTCCGGTACGGAGCCCGTATTGCGCGTATACGCGCAAGGGGCCAATCAAACCGAAGTCCGCAACATTCTGAATAATGCACACAAGACCTTAGAGTCTGTTTAAGATCTAAGCTCCCCGTATGGCCTGCCTTCGTTTCTAAGAATGAGGGCGGACCATACCCTGGTGGGGGATTCCATCCTCCAAATACCCCTCGCCTACGGGGTCGAAGCCAAATCCTTGATAAAAATCTAGTAAATAAGTCTGTGCAGATATTTTTATCGCCTGCTCTGGAAAGATGCGCTCGCATCCTTCAATAGAAGCGGCCATCAGCATTTTACCAAGTCCTGACCTACGCGCAGCTCTGGAGGTAACGACTCTACCGATACTGGTATAAGTGGGGTAAGAAATGCCGGGCGGAACGATCCGGGTATAGGCTACCAACTCCGCTTCCTGGTATCCCAAGACGTGATACGACTGAAAGTCTTTCCCATCCGCATCCAGGTAAGGGCAATCTTGCTCTACTACAAAGACCTCTTGCCGTAAAGCCATTAGATGATATAGTTCCACGAGGCTTAATTCCTCAAAAGAACCTACTTTAAATTTGATCGTCCAGGCAGGATTCGTCAGAACAAAGGGCATGTGCTGCTGTTGATTAGGTAATCTTGCACACAAAAATCTAAACTTTCACGAAAGATGGCCAATTCTCTGTGGGACTACGTCAAAAATCTTTTTCAAACCGCGGAAGAAAGCAGTCCAACGGTACCGGTTGTCCACAAATTGATTGAAAGAAGCCAGGAAGAAAAAGAAGCCTACGATCATTGGAAAAAAACCTTGGTGCGGCGGCGCTTACTAGATTGGCTCGGTGATCAATACGCGATTTTCTTGCATTCGCCCAACGACATCGATCAGGCGTTGGATTTTCTTAATACTCCTTCCTCCAAAGGCTTTGTTATCCACCTCCACCAGACCCAGTATAGCCAACGGGATGCGATCTTTTTTTTAGACTATCTCAAAGATCGGGTCAAGACCCTGAACTACCGGATTCAAATATCCGATTCGAGGACTTTTAACCGCCCCAATTGGGTAGAAACTATAGAGCGGCATTACCTAAAGCCCCGATCTAAATACCAGGAAGGGGAGAAATTCAAGCAGGCTTTTGGCAACATTCTGATAGACCTATACCTGCGGGACGACCGGCCCCATCACTTGAAACTAAGTGCAACTATTTATAAAGATCACCTCTTTGAAGAAGCCGAAGAGTTTCGCACACTCCTACAAATGTTATTGACGGAGCCCGATTAATTGATCCAGCCCTTTCGCTCCTGTTCAATGTGCAAGACCTCCGTTTTTACTTGGTAGGTTTTTTCCAGATAGGCCGCCAGCTGATCTGCGGCAAAAACGGAGCGATGCTGTCCACCAGTACAACCAAAGCTTACCATCAAACTAGCAAAATCGCGTTCTAGGTAATTCTGAACGGAGTGGCCTACAATTTCGTAAACCTCTTGCAAGAAGGTGGGCATTTCGCTATTCGTCATTAAGAATTGTTGAACCGATTCATCTCGACCAGTTAGCTTTTTATACGGTTCATAGCGCCCAGGATTATGTAAAGCCCGACAATCGAAGACATAGCCACCTCCGTTCCCGGAAGGATCCTCCGGATAGCCTTGCTTGAAGGAGAAACTTCGAATACGTACCGTAAGTGGTTTATCTACACCAGAAATCATAGCGAATTGGTTGAGATCAAGATATTCTTCCAGCACTCCAAAAATTCGATCCTGGAGATACGGGAATGGTTTCGGTAAAACACCCTCCGCAAAAAGCCACCGGATGTTGGCTACCGCATAAGGAATGCTTTGTAAGAAGTGTGGTTTTCGTTGCACGATGCCCCGAAACCCATAGGCTCCTAAGACCTGCAAGGACCGCAATAAAACGAATCCATAATAAGCGGCCTTAAAAGCGTCTTTATCCACTGGGGTCAGGGCTTCCAAAGCCCCTAAATAGTGATCTAACAAGAGCAATTTACGCGTAAAAGGCACCTGCGCTTTGGCCTGCCAAAGCAGGGAGACCACATCGTATTGGTAGGGTCCAATTTTCCCACCCTGGAAATCGATTACATGCGTCTGCCCCTGCGACAGCAGGATATTGCGGGACTGAAAATCGCGCACCATAAACCCTTCGCGTGGTACTTCTGACAACCAGGTAACCAAAGATTGCAACTCTGCATCCAATTCTTCCTCGACGAAGGGTATTTCCAACAACTTCACGAAATAGTACTTAAAGTACTGCACATCTCGTTCCATTGCGGCTTGGTCAAAGGAAGGCCAAGGCCCCAAGTTTTCCGCCCCTTTCACCTGAATAGCGGCAAGGGTTTCCAAGGCTTTTTCATACCATTGCACCAAATCTTCCGAAAAGGAAGCGACTGGCTGAGGTAATAAGTGATACAGATGTACATCTCCAAGATCCTCCTGTAGGTAGAGGGTTTGATCTTCTGAGAGCGCGATCAATTGAGGCACACGCAAACCTTTATCCCGAAAATGTCTGGCGAGCCGAACGAAGTCCTGCGTTTCAGCGAGGTTGTCCGAAAAGGTAGCAATCACGGTACCCGCGGAGCCTTGCACCCGAAAATATTGTCGTTTAGAACCGGAAGGGGTCAAGGGCTGAGCATGCACTTGCCCTTCTACCCCAAAGGTAGTTCGATAAAACGCCCGAATGCGTTCCAAGACAGAAAGGGTCATGATGATTAGCGCTTACTCAAAAGAATCCGACCCACGTTGATCGGAAAGAAATTCGATTTCTAGCGTTTCCCAAATTAAGTCTTTTAGCCGATCTAAACCGAGCTGGGCAACAGAAGAAATAAAGGTATGAGGAAGCTCCGTGGGAATATCGGGAGCCAACAACTCTTTCAATTCTTCGTCAATCAAATCCGCTTTGGTAATGGCCAGAATCCGGGGTTTGTGAATGAGCTCTTCGTTGTAGAGAGACACTTCACGCAATAAGACTTCATATTCTTTTCGAATATTATCTGAATCAGCGGGCACCATAAACAACAGGGTAGCATTCCGTTCGATGTGCCGGAGGAATCGGTGTCCCAATCCCTTCCCTTCGTGAGCTCCCTCGATAATACCTGGGATGTCAGCCATTACAAAGCTGCGATGGTCCCGATGCTGTACAATGCCCAGATTGGGGACTAAAGTGGTAAAGGGATAACTGGCGATTTTGGGTTTGGCGGCGGTCATCACGGACAGCAGGGTAGATTTCCCGGCATTCGGAAAACCGACTAGCCCTACGTCCGCTAAAACTTTAAGCTCTAGCACTTTCCAGGCTTCTTGGCCGGGTTCTCCCGCCTGGGCATAGCGCGGTGCCTGATTCGTTGGCGATTTGAAGTGGCTATTTCCTAAGCCCCCTCTCCCACCGGCGGTGATCACTTTGGTTTCACCGTCTCTAGTGATTTCGAATTCGACTTCACCCGTTTCAGCATCTTTAGCGACTGTACCAAGAGGAACATCGAGGATAATATCTTCTCCGTTTTTTCCAGAACGGTGGTTTTCTCCACCACTACCGCCCTGCCCCGCAATAACGTGCTTGCGGTATTTCAGCGTTATCAAGGTCCAAACATTCCGGTTGCCCCGCAGGATAATATGTCCTCCACGGCCACCATCACCGCCATCGGGTCCACCTTTTGCGGTGGTACGATCCCGACGAAAATGCGCCGACCCAGCTCCGCCAGCTCCCGAGCGGCAGCAAATTTTCACATAGTCTATAAAGTTACTTCCAGCCATAATCGATGCTTCCTCAAATAAAGAGCCTGTTTGGTGCTGTTGACAATCGAAGTGCAAAATTGCGACCTTCTAACAACAATTCCAAACAGGCTCTAAAGCAAAAAGGCTCTAATCCGATATGCGATCGGGATTTCTTACTTTAAGCGTACTGGCTAACCTCTGCTTGTAGGCGTCCGGCAACATCTTCGATTGTCCCTTGCCCAGGGATTAGCTTACTTTTTTGTTGCTGCTCGTAAAAAGAGAATACCGGACTCGTTTCTTTGCGATATACCGACAAGCGATTGCGGATTACGGTTTCGTCCGAATCATCGGCCCGTCCAGACGTTTTTCCACGTTCTAGCAGACGCTTAACAAGCTCTTCTTCTTCTACCTCTAGAGCGATTAAAGCATCGACGGTCTGCCCACGAGTTTCCAGTAAATTATCCAGTGCTTGCGCCTGGGCAATCGTACGAGGGAAACCATCTAAGATGAATCCCTTCGCTTCTGGGTGCATATCCAGTTTATTTTTTAGCATTCCGATGGTTACGGAATCAGGCACTAGCTCTCCTTTTTCAATATAGTTTTTGGCCTCTTGCCCCAGCGGAGTATTGTTTCCCATCTCATACCGGAATAAGTCTCCGGTAGAAACGTGGGTTAGTGAGAATTCTTCGACTAGTTTGGCAGCTTGGGTACCTTTCCCAGAACCGGGAGGGCCGAATAGGATTAGATTGATCATAACGTTTTTTTTCAGCAAGACAAAAATAAGGAATTCACAAGGGGCAGAGAAATGAAATCCCTCACTGAATTACGAAATTCAACGACCGATAACATCACGGGCCGTCTGATATTTTTCTTTCCAATAACTATTGGTCGTAATATTATCGACAACTACCCCACGAGAAGACGTCGAATGAATGACATAAATACCATCCGAATTGTTCGCAAGGACCAAGGCAACGTGAAAAACCTTTCCATTTTTAGTCTTTCGGAAGAAGATCAAGTCACCGGGGCGAGCGTCTTCTACATCGATGGGCCGCCCCTCGGTTTCCTGTACACGGGATACCGGAGTCAACTCTACTCCAATCTCGTCCATTACGTAGTGGGTAAACCCCGAACAGTCGAAGCCCTTGGGTGAACGACCGGCGTATACATATTTTGTGCCTTTAAATTTCTGAGCGTAGTCGGTTACTTGTTCCCGTTCCGAAGAGACTGAGGTACTGGTAGTTCCGGTTGATTCGAGGGGTTGAACAAGTGTACATGAACTTACCGAAAGCGTTAAAATCGACCATAACAATCCAAAAAAAATTGCGTTTTTAGGCATAAGCAGTTATTTTGAAAGTGATGAGCCCGAAAGGGTCTCATGCTTCTCGATAAATAATAGGTTAGTTAATAGGGTTATTACGTACACAAAGCACGGCTCACCAATGGTGAGCCGTCTTCCTTTTAGCGAATTGTAAACCGATCTGCATCCTGTAAAAATTGGTAGCGGGTTCGAAAAACCTGCTGCTCCGCAAAGGATAACTCAATGGTAGAAAGGTTTGGCCGTTGAGCCACATGCAACATTGGTTTACCTGCATAGTCGATCACCATGGTATCTCCATTATAGTCGATATCCTTCCCGTCTTTTCCAACCCGATTTACGCCAATGGTGTACACTTGATTTTCGATAGCTCTAGCTGTAAGTAAGGATCTCCAGGCGTACTGGCGAATAGCGGGAAAGTTAGCTACATAAATGAGGAGATCATATTGGTGCACGTTTCGACTCCATACGGGAAATCGCAGATCGTAGCAGATGAGTGGGCAAATACTCCAACCTCGGTAATCTATCAATAAGTGGTTCTTCCCAGCCGTAAAGTATTGATCTTCCTCGGCGAAGGTAAAAAGATGCCTTTTATCATAGTGAGAATAGGTACCATTGGGACGCATCCAGATTAATCGATTGAAATAATCACCTCGATCCTGAATAATTAAGCTGCCCGCAATCACGGCTTCTGTTTTGGCGGCTTGATCGGCCATCCATTGGAGCGTAGGTCCCTGCATGGTTTCGGCGAGCTGGCTAGTATTCATAGAGAAACCCGTGGTGAACATTTCTGGTAAAATGATCAGATGCGACTTACCCACCAGGCTGGTAAATTGTGGCTCTAATAGTTCTCGATTTTTTTCTGGTTGTTCCCAGACAATATCGGTTTGCAGAGTACTTACAATAAGGTTTTCCTGCATGGGATGCGGTTGTGTTTCAAACGGTAATTGGTATATTCCAAAGATAAAGCAAAAGAGGTACTACAGACAATAGCTGCAGTACCTCTTAGTACTAAATATTTTGACGTGGCGAAAACGAATCTGATCGCCAGCGTGCGAATCGCGAATGTAGATTTATTCCCCTTCTGCTACTGAATCTGCACCAGCATCTTCTTGTTTAGAAGTTGCAGAACGAAGTGCACGTGGAATTTCGACCGTAGCAACAGGGTTAGCCATTGGGTTCATAATTTCCAAATGCTCATTGGCTTCGATGTCCCGTACCCGAACCGCTTGACCTAATTCAAGGGTTGATACATCGACAAATAATTCGTCAACTAGGTGCTCAGGAGTGGTCTTAACCTTCGCCCGACGAAGAGACTGCTGAAGCTTACCGCCTAATTTAACCCCCGGGGAAGCCCCTTTAAATTTGATGGGTAGCTCTACCTTAACCGTCTTACCATCTATCAATTCCAAAAAATCGATGTGCATAATCGCATCCGTTACTGGATGGAACTGAATATCTTTGATGATAGCACGGGCCGTTTTTCCTCCGGTGTTGATTTCAGCTACTTTAAAATCAGCTGTATAAATCAAGTGCTTTACGGAGTTAATATCCGTTACAAAATGAACGGGTTGCTCGCCTCCATACATTACGCATGGGATCTTTCCTTCGTTACGCTGAGCCTTGGAAGCTCCTTTTCCTAGTCCTTCGCGAACCTCTCCGTTTAATGACACGGTATTCATGATCAAAATTTTTAGTCGTGGCCAATTCTAATTGGGCACGCAAAGATAATGATTTTCCGAAAAACAAACAGAAAAACTACATAAAAAGATATTCGGGCCAAGAATCTGCTTATCCGTCCACGAAAAGAGCGGAAATAGACCGATGCTCATGAGTATTTCGAATCGCCCGAGCAAATAGTTTAGCAGTAGAAAGAACTTTGATCTTTTCTACTTTATTATTTGCTAAGGGGATGGTATCACATACTACCAATTCTTCGAGCTTAGAGTTTTTGATATTCTCGTAGGCATTTCCCGAAAGAACAGGGTGCGTACACATAGCTCGAACACTCTTCGCACCTTTCTCCATAATAATATCAGCAGCCCGACACAAGGTACCGGCAGTATCGACTAAATCATCTACTAAAATAACATCGGCGCCTTTCACGTCACCGATCACGGTCATACCGGCAACCTCGTTGGCTCTTTTTCGATATTTGTCGCAAATGACCAAATCCCGGCCAAAGTACTTCGCGTAAGTGCGCGCCCGCTTAACGCCTCCCACATCCGGAGAAGCAAAGGTTACATTAGAAAGATCCTGGGCTTGCAAATATGGAATGTAAATGGCTTCACTTTTCAAGTGATCCACGGGAATATCGAAGAAGCCTTGAATCTGATCGGCGTGCAGGTCCATCGTCATAATCCGGTTAGCACCAGCAGCTTCCAATAAATTGGCGATCAGTTTAGAAGAGATTGGCACCCTCGGCTTATCCTTCCGATCTTGGCGAGCGTATCCGAAATAAGGCATTACTGCCGTAATATACCCAGCGGAAGCCCGTCGAGCGGCATCCACCATCAGCAATAATTCCATCAAATTCTCAGCGGGTGCAAACGTAGATTGAATGAAGAATACGTAGCCACCGCGCACCGATTCGTTGATCACCGGTTGCATTTCGCCATCACTGAAACGATTAATGGAGATGTCTCCTAAATGGTCCCCATAATAATCAGCGATCCGCTCCGCCAAATAACCGGATTGAGTACCCGAAAAGAGTTTTACTTCTATCATACCGTATAAGAAATTTGGATATCCCTGCTGGCCTATTTTTGAAAGGACGCCCCCGTCGCACACCAGCAATTGCACTGTGCCCCAAAGGTAAAAATAAATGGATAATGGGTGCCAGAAACGGTGGTACTCCTGCCTCCACCCTGACCATTTTCCGCAATTACAGTCTAATTACCGCAAACCGGTCGACTTGTAGCAAAAATGACCAATCGTGGATTTTTAGTAATTTTCGAAAATTCTGAAAAGAACTTTCATTAAAATCCGCGGTTTAAAGGATAAATAAGTGAATCCTTTTTCAACACAGGTCAGCCTAATGATGAATCCTAAAACACCCCTTTGGCTCGCTCTTTTATGTTTGACTACATACAGCTGCCAGCCCGGAGAAACAGCACAAACTCTGCAGGCGAACGCTCAGTTTGCCAATTTTGTCCCAGATGAGTTTACGAACTACTGGTACCAAGGAAAAGCAGAACTCAATAGTTACGAATTAGATATACGGCGTTACGGAGAACGTCGCGTTGGAGATGCCCTGCTCATCTTCGTTACGGAAGACTTTTCGAAAGAAAAGCAGGTAAAACTTGACTATCCAGGCAGTGCCGGGTCCGATAAGGTATCGGTGTTAAAACTCAATGGTATCTGGAAATTCAAAACGGGAATCTACGATTACTCCATGATGCAATCGGTGTTTACTCCGGTTGAACTAGAGCAATACCCCAAAGCACTAAAAGCCACTTGCACCTCTCAAGACTGGTGTGGGCATACCTTCACTCAGTACAATCTTGATGATGAGGATTATCGCTTCCGGGAATTTTCATACTTCGAGGGGGAGGGAGACCAAGACTATACAATCAAAGATGCGCTATTAGAAGACGATCTTTGGAACCGTATTCGCATAAATCCAAACGCCATTCCAACCGGAGAAGTCTCTGTGATTCCAGGGGCCTTTTTTAGTCGATTGCGACACGAGCCAGTGAAAGCCAAAAAGGCTCGGATCAATTTCCAGGAAGCGGAAGAGTCTTCCGTTTTGGTGCTCGAATATTTGCACTTGAATCGAACCCTAAAAATCCAATTCGACCGAGAGTTTCCCCATCAAATATTGTCCTGGGAAACGCAGGACGAATCGGGCACTACCACCCGCGCCAAGTTGCGGGAGCAAATCCGTAGCCCCTACTGGCAAATGAACAGCCAACAATTTCTTTCTTATCGAGATTCTATTCAACTTGGATATTAAAGACTTAGTTTACAAAGTATTAAAGACTTAGTTTACAAAGTATTAAAGACTT